>JAWOIR010000321.1:0-4545 GCA_046484545.1 Anaerolineales bacterium | reverse complement strand
GTGTGTATAATCTAACGGCTTTCGGGGCGTGGCTCAGCCCGGTAGAGCGCTCGGTTCGGGTCCGTGAGGTCGCGCGTTCAAATCGCGCCGCCCCGACAGAAACTTTCTCGCTTATACCCGTGAGGCGAGACGACAGGCATGAAAAAGTTAATCGCTTTTTCGTGCCTGTTCCTGTTTAAGCAGGGCTCTTTACGGCAAATATCAGAGAACCTTACTCAGGCCAAGACCTGCCGCTTGTTGACGGCATATTAACGAGACAGACATGTCAGGGCCGCGTGTAGGGCACCAGCACCCACTGGCCGTTGGCGAAAAAGTCGCTCTCTTCAAGATTATTATATTGCGCCAGTAAAGCCGCATCAACAGCGAGTTGGCGGGCCAGGTCGGCAGCCGTCAAACGGTCAGCATTGAC
This sequence comes from Anaerolineales bacterium, assembly GCA_046484545.1. Lineage (GTDB taxonomy): Bacteria > Chloroflexota > Anaerolineae > Anaerolineales > Villigracilaceae > UBA8950. Next base: position 4,136 of record JAWOIR010000321.1, on the reverse strand, counting down.
CTGGTAGGCTTCAAAAAGCGGCAAATCAGCAACTTCCTCGGTCTGGTAAGGGACAATCACCAGCCAGTTTTCCCAGAGCGGAATGGGCAGCATCAGGTTGACAGCCCGGATGGCGCTCTCGTTGGTTTCATAGAGTACTGAAATCGTGGTCAGGCTCTCGCCGGGCGCCACCCGGTGGATAACCAGGGCGGGGTCGCTTCCAATCGGCGCTCCCAGCCCCGGCGGCGGGGTGACGGAGGCGGTCAAGGTTGGCGGCGGGGAGGTGTCGGTCGGGCGCGGAGTCGCAGTCGGTGTGACCAGCATGGTCGCCAGCGGCCCGGAGGCGAGGGTCGTGGCCGCCGACTCAGGGCTGTCGGCTTGCAGGGGCGTGGCAATAGGGGCGGGGGCCAACGGTTGGGATAACGGCGGCCGGGCGGACATCACAGCCGTAAAGAGGGCATCGCGGTAATACCAGACCCCCAGGGCTGCGCATAGCAACACGAGAAAAGCCAGCACGAATGGAAAAATCCGCTGCTTGCGTCCCGAAATACTTTGCGTGTATAAGAATTCGCTATTTGAAGCCGCCGCCGGGTTGTTGAAAACCGGACAATCCTGATGCTTTGCCGCCAGGCAGTATTCCTGCTGGTGGGTATTCAACACAGCGCGGGCAGGCTTTGGGTGGTAGCAAAGGTTACGCTCGGTGGGGAAAATCGCGGGCGTCTTTGAGTCTTGAATCAAGCCGAGGTAGGGGCAGATTTTCACGATAACTTTTTCGTCAACAGTCGAGAAACCAACTATTCCTGCTTTTCTTCGACAGGCTGTTCCTGGGCGGCGCGCTCGTTGCGGCGGCCAAACCAGGGAAATTTCGATTTGCTTTTACCGTTGCTGCCCGAAACATCGTCATAATAATTGTATTCGCCCTTGTAGTACCCGGAGTAGTAACGATAACCGCCGTAATAATTGGGCCGGCTGCGCGGAATGCGATTGAGCACCAGTCCGAGGATATTGGCGCCGGCGCGGCGCATTTGCTCGAGCGTGGTCAGGGCGGCGTCAACCGGTGTGCGGCCCGGATGGATGACGAACAGGACGCCATCGGTGCGCGAGGCCAGGATGGAGGCATCCGCCACCAGGAAGGGCGGGGCGTCTATGATGACCATATCCATCTCTCTTGTTGCGGTTTCAAGAATGGCCGCCATGCGGCCGGAGGCCAGCAAATCAGCCGGGTTGGGCGGAATGCCGCCGCTGGTGACTACCTTGAGTCTTGAGTCTTTCCAGTCAGTGGCGACATCGGCTATGGTCAGCGCGTCGCGGAAAAGGTTACTCAGGCCGAGCCGGTTCGAAAGGTTGAGATAGTGATGGATGCGCGGACGGCGCAAATCGGCGTCAATGAGCAAGGTCTTTTTGCCGCCCTGGGCAATGGTGATAGCCAGGTTGGCGGCAACTGTCGATTTGCCCTCGCCGGGGTGAGCGCTAACCACCAGGACGCTTTTAATCGGCTTATCCACCCCGGCAAATTCCAGGTTGGTGCGCAGGGTGCGGAAAGCCTCCGCCACAGGGGAGCGTGGATTCTCCGAAACATAGGCCTTTTCGCGGTCATGTTCCAACTCGGCGATATAGCCGATGACGGGCAGGCCCAGCACAGCCGAGGCCTGGTCAGCGGATTTGATGGTATCGTCCAGGTACTCGACCAGGAAGACAATCGCCGCCGCCAGCATCAGGCCGACTGCCGCCCCCAGCAAGCCGGTCTGCAGCGGCTGCGGGCGGATTGGGGTTACAGGCACCAGGGCCGGCTCGACCGGCGAAATATTGGAGGTGCTGCTCAAGCGCGCCAGGCGCACATTTTCATAACTGGAGAGCAGGTTGGCGCGAATCTGGCGATAAAGCGCCAGCGTGGACTGCATTTGCTCCTGCTCCAGATTGGCATTGTCTTGCCCCCGGCTTTCACCCAGCACCACCAGGTTGGTATAAATCTGCTGGTACAGGTTGTAAGTGGTCTCCAGCTGTTTGAGTTCGAGTTCTTTTTCGTTAATCTCGGCCCGGATTTCGGGGGAGGGCGTCGGGGTGGACCACATGCCCGGCTCACGCGCGGGTGAGCGCAAATCTTCAAGCGAGGTGCGAATCGCGAGGATTTCAGTTTGCAGGCGTTCTATCTCGGCCTGGGCCCTTTCTATCTGCTGCTGCGATTGCTCGGCGGTCACCGCAACGGAGCGCATTTGCAGGGCTTCAATCTGGGCGTCAATTTGCTGGATTTGGGCTTCCAGGCTTTGCTCCACCTCGGTAAATCGTTCGGCCTGCAAACGATTGTTCTGGTCAATAAAGACATCCACCAGGGCATTGGCAATCAACGCCGCGCGTTCGGGGCTGGAATCTTCAACGATAATATCAAGCAAGCGGGTATTTTGAACAAGATTGACCCGAATCTGGTTCGACAAAACTTGCCCGCCAATCCTTTCAGAAACCGCATCGATTATCGGGCGGCTGCGCAGGGTTTGCACATACGTCTGGGCCAACTGTTGTTCCTGCCAGGCACCGGAATAAGTATCATAAGGATTCATGGCCTGTGATGCGCTGATGACCTGCACACGAGTCGTGGTTTGATAGACTCGTTCCTGGCTATTGGCATAAAAGTATGCGCCAGCCCCGCCCAGAATGAGACCCAGGGCCAGCAGCCAGGCCCAGCGCAACGCGATTTGAAAATATTCTTTAATTTCCATCTTTATTTTCCTTGGTCGAATTCTCTACCGGACGCTTTTTCAGCCATCCTACGAATGAACTTCAGTTCATACTCGCTAGAATGACGCTTCTCCGTCATGATTACACTCAATATGCTCTTTGTAGCACAGGCTTCAGCCTGCGAGACGCCGCCTACAGGAGTGCTGTGCAAAGGCGGCGCTACATATTGCGCAAAACGTCGCGCACCGATTCGGCCACGACACGAACATCATCCAGACTCATGCGCGTATATAACGGCAGGGTCACTTCGCACCCGGCAATAGCGCGGGTAACGGGCAACCTGTCCATGCCGCCGGAGGTGGCGCGATAGGCTGAAAATTCGGGAATGGGAGGGTAATGAATGCTGGTTTGAATTCCCCGCGTTTTCATCGCATCCATAAAATCTGGGCGATGGGTTCCTGCCGGCAGCAAAACCGGAAGGATGTGACAGGCCGCCCCTGCCTGTTTTCTTGCAAACGGCAGGCCGACTTGCGGAGCCAGTTCGGCCAATAACTCATGATAAGCGACGGTCAGTTCGCGGCGGCGCTGGTTGCTGGCTTCCAATTTGGACAACTGCACCAGGCCCAGGGCCGAAAGCATCTCGCTCGGTCGGTAATTATATCCTAAATCGGTGACATCGTAACTCCAGGCGTGGCCGCGATGGCGGTCCCAGGTCATGGAGGTCATGCCGTGCGAGCGCAGGCGGCGCAGTTTGGCGGCAATTTCGTCGTCGTCGGTGGTGAGCATGCCGCCCTCGCCGGTGGCCAGGTTTTTGTTGGAGAAAAAACTGAAAGCGGCCACATCACCCCAGGCCCCGGCCCGGTGTCCATCCCGTTCCGCGCCAGGCGCGTGGCAGGCATCTTCGATAATTTTCAGGTTGTGCTTTTCGGCCAGTGCGCGGAAGGCAGGCATGTCACAGACATAGCCGCCATAGTGCATGACGATAATGGCGCGGGTGCGCGGCGTTATCAGGGCTTCGACCGACCCCGGGGAAAGGGTCAGGTCGTCCGGGCTGGTGACGTCCGCGAAGACCGGGGTCGCGCCGACATAGCGGACACAGGCGGCGGTGGCGACAAAGGTCAGGGCCGGGACGATGACCTCGTCGCCGGGGCCGATGTCCGCGCCCAGGCAGGCCAGGTGCAGGGCGACCGTGCCGTTTGAGACAGCCACGGCGTGCTTGACGCCGCAGGATTCGGCAAAGGCGGCCTCGAAGCGCCCGGTGACTTCGCCCATCGTCAGCCAGCGGCTGCGCAGCACATCCAAAACGGCCTGCTCTTCTTCGGGGCCGTAATCCAGGTCAAAAAGCGGGATTTTCCAGTTCATTCATGACTCCATGATAAAAAGGCGATTAAACACAAAGGGCACTGTTGAGTCTCGAAATGTCGTATCATTTTTGACCCCCTCCCTGCCCTCCCCCAAATCCCAAAACCGGAGATTTAGGGGAG
>JAWOIR010000205.1:0-14728 GCA_046484545.1 Anaerolineales bacterium | reverse complement strand
CTTTCACGAAGCCGCCGCCAACCTGCTGACCACCGACGCGCTCGACCCTCAAGCTAAAATCCCAGAGTTCAAAGCCTGCGCAGTTCAGGTTTTCCCGGCCCGCAAAACGGACTTGAAAAATCCCGACGCAATCCTTGCGCGCGGACGATATTAAAGGGGCAATCGTTAAGTCGGGTTGCGCCTGAGGGCCTGGTCGGTTGCTGGCGAGCGCAATAAAAATTGCCATAAGTTAGTCACGAAACACCTCAAAGAAACCCGTTTTTTGGTGTGTGTTGGGCGTACGCCCGCCACACACACCAAAAAACGGAAATTCTTTTAACCTTCGTGAAGTACTGAATTTGTGCTGGCGCAAAGACAACCCGGGGAAAAACCGTATAATGGGGATAAATAAGCGGAAATATATCAAATACATCCGTATATCAAAGGAGAATTTCCTATGAAACATCTTAAAAATTTTTGGATATTACTGTTGGTTCTATCGCTCCTGGCTGCCTGCGCACCGGAAACGGTAGTTGTCAATACGCAATACATCCTGACGCCCGCATTGCGTGACGGAAAGTTTGTCTATCTCGGTGTGGATGGCGATATCAATGGGCTGGTCAACCCGGTCTTGCATGCCAGGCCGGGTGAGCGAATTACAGTGATACTGGTCAACAGCGGCGAAGGTACGCATGACATTGTTTTCCCCAACTTAAATGCCCGCTCGGCTTCCATCAGCAAACATGGTGAGACAACCTCGCTTACTTTCAACGTTCCAAACAATGATATTGCGCTTGAATATCACGATTCCCGTTATGAAAAAATCGGTATGAAGGGCGTATTGCTGGTTGGGAACATCATTGTGGACGAAACACAGAACGAACCCGCCCAACCAGTTTCTGTTTCTGCGCCGGCAGCCAGCGGCATAACAATTGAATATACTCTGGAAAGCGGCCTGATGGACGGTAAGATGGTCTTCATTGGCAAGGGTGGCGAAATTGAAGGCCAAATCAACCCTGACCTGAAAGCCGGCCTGGGCGATACCGTCAAAATCCACCTGTCCAGTGGAGAAGGTGCGATGCACAATCTCTACATCGATGAACTCAACGTTCAATCGGAAGATTTCCTGGGTCAAGATACCGTCACCGTCGAATTTATTGCCGACAATGAAGGCACATTTACCTATTATTGCGCCGTCCCCGGTCACGTCCAGGCGGGCATGTTTGGGACATTCATCGTCGGTTCAGGCATCGCCGCAGCCGGGAGCGAATCCCAGAATACCGGCTACACTGGCTCGGGACAGGCCGCCCCGGTAGTTGCCGCAGGCGCTGTTGACCCTAATGCAGTCGACATTGTCCTCAACCCGGCAGACCTGCCTGGCCCGCTTCCCAATCGCGGCCCTGAAAGAGTAGTCGTTGAACTGGAAACTGTCGAACTGGTTGGCAAACTTGCAGACGGCACCACCTTCAAATACTGGACATTCAATGGCACAGTCCCCGGCCCATTCATCCGTGTGCGTGTGGGCGATACCGTTGAAGTTCATCTTAAGAATCTGCCTGACAGCCAGATGGCGCACTCGGTCGATTTCCACGCAACCACAGGGCCTGGCGGTGGCGCAGCCGTCACTCAGACCATGCCCGGCGGCGAGACCATGTTCACCTTCAAGGCCACCAACCCCGGCCTGTACGTCTATCACTGTGCCACGCCAATGGTTGCCCATCACATTGCCAATGGCATGTATGGTCTGATACTGGTCGAGCCGGAAGGCGGCCTGCCCCCGGTTGACCGTGAGTTTTACGTCATGCAAGGTGAACTGTACACCGCCCAACCCTTCGGAACGGCCGGCACCTTGACCGACGACATCACCAAATTGCTGAATGAAACGCCCGAATACTTTGTCTTCAACGGTGCGGCGATGGGGTTGGCCAGCGAAGAGCACATGCTGCGCGCCAACGTTGGTGAAACCGTGCGCATCTTCTTCGGCGTCGGCGGGCCCAACTTCACCTCATCCTTCCATGTAATCGGCGAGATTTTCGACAGGGTCTATGACCAGGCTTCCCTGACCTCCAGCCCGCTGACCGATGTGCAGACCACGCTCGTACCGCCTGGCGGCGCGACAATGGTCGAGTTCAAGCTCGAGGTGCCGGGGCGCTACATCCTGGTTGACCATGCCCTCTCGCGGCTGGAGCGCGGCCTGGCCGGAATCTTGCTGGTCGAAGGCGACGATAACCCCGACATTTTTGACGGCACGGTTACAGAAGGAAGCGGGCACTAACATGGCAATCGAACACCCCGCCTTTTCTCACTGAAAAGGCGGGGTGTTCATTGGAAATTCCCGTGATAAGCCCCGTATTTTGGGGTGTGAGCGCGCGCTCACACCCCAAAATACGGGGCTTCTTTATGGCAAATATCAGAGAACCGTTATTTTCTCAGGTATCTGTTTTGTTGTCCATCATTCACTCCTGTTAATTTTCCCCTGCCCAATCACTACAAATATCCGTCGCGAGCCAAAACAGGCTCTCGCGGGTTTCTGCGCGTGATTGCCAGCCGCGATTATCCCATTCCTCGCCGCTCAAGTCATCACCAGCGTAAAGGATTTGGCCCAGCAGAACCTTCCTGAACTGTGCCACCGCCATCAGCGCGGCAGACTCCATCTCGACGGTCAGGCAACCCTCAGCAGCGCGAGCGTCAATCATGGCCTGGGTCTCGCGGTAGGGGGCATCGGTCGTCCAGGTTTTGGCTTTCAGATAGGGGATTTTTCTTTTTCCCAGCGCATCTTCCAGCCTGCGCAAAACCTTTGAGTTGGCGGATACTTCCCGCCCGGGCGGCAAATAATGGTAGGATGTGCCTTCGTCCCGCACGGCTGACGAGACAAGAAACAGTTTGCCTACTTCCAGTCCCTGCTTCAAGACACCCGCGCCACCAACCACGACGAACTTCCTGCAACCAAAGGCTATCACCTCTTCCAGCAGGCCGGCGGCCAGCGGCGCGCCCACGCCGGGATGAAAAAAGGCAACCCGCTGGCCCTGATGCTCCATCTCATACAGGGGATGCGGCCCATCCTCCCAGCGGTTGGGGACGACGACTTTGGCTCCTTTTTGCTCGACGACCTTCTCAATTACCTCCCCAAAAAACGTCACCACACAGACTTCCGGCACATCGCGCGGCTGGATAAGGCGTGACGGCTCAAGTTTGGATTCTGTATCGTAATCGTGCTCAAGGATGGGATAAGTTTCTTTCATCAGAGTCCTTTCAGTTTTACCAGGATTTTCTCACAGCAGACATAATCTCGATAGGGTTCTTTGATATTTGCCGTAAAAAAAGACCGTATTTTGAGGCGTGAGCCCCTAAGTGTCTTATCCGTGTATGGCCGCTTCGCGGCCCACAAGAAAAAACCCGGAAATTTGATGTTCATGCCTGCTTCGCAGGCATGAACATCAAATTTCCGGGTCTCCTCAGCAGGTGGCATGTGCCGCACCACACCAGTTAGACAGTCAAGGGGTATGAGCCAGATTGCCGTGAACAGTTAATGCTGGAATAATTGGTACTGGAAAAATTTTTCTGGATGACTATACTATCAAGAGAAGAGAAAAATCGGGAACCATTTTCAAGTGGTCATCGTCTAAAATAAGTTGCATTGTCATCAACAATTTTGTTCAAAAAGACACCAACCATGAGCGAAGATACCCTAACCAACCCTCGTAAAATCAATAATCCTTTCGGGCGCATTTTTGCGCTTTTTACCCGTCCGCGCCAGTTCTTTACCTCTGACCCTGGCGGATGGAGATTGCCAATGCTGGCCCTGAGCCTGACTCTGACCCTGCAAACTGCCGTGGGCGGATATTTCCGCGCCCGGGCGGCGGCAATGGGCGAAATCTCCCTGCCCCCAGACTGGCAATGGTGGAGTGCTGACATGCAGAACAACTACCTGCAAGCCCAGCAAGCCACCCAGGGGCCGGTCTTTGTATATGTCATTCCACTGGTTGGTGCCTTAACCAGCCTGTGGCTGGGCTGGCTGCTGGTCAGCGGATTGCTGCACCTGGCCTCGACCCTGCTGGGCGGGCGCGGGAGCATGTCTTCGGCGTTGGGTGTGGTGGCCTGGGCCAGCCTGCCATTCGCCTTGCGCGACATCCTGCGGGTGGTTTTTATGCTTTTCGCCGGTCGCGCCATCTCCAGCCCGGGGCTTTCCGGATTCGTCAGCGGGGGCGAAGCGGGAATGATTTTCGCCGCTCAACTGCTCGGGTTGGTGGACCTGTTCGTCGTCTGGTACGTTGTTTTAACGGCCATCGGTTTCAGCGTGAAGGACAACCTCGGCAAGGGCAAAGCCGCCCTGGGCGTGGTCGGCGTCCTGGTTCTCATCCTGCTGGCGCAGGCCGGGCTGGGAACGGTATGGCAAAACCTGGGGGGGATGCTGGTTTCGCGTCCATTTTTTTAGGCCATGAGCGAGACTCCCTTTATCCGCATTCACAATCTCAAAAAACACTTCGAGATGGGCGGCACAACGGTGCGCGCGCTCGATGGAGTTGACCTTGAGATTCCCGCCGGTTCGTTTACAGTGGTGATGGGGCCGTCGGGTTCGGGCAAAAGCACCCTGCTCTACCTGCTCGGCGGGCTGGATAGGCCCAGCGACGGCAAAATCGAGGTGAATGGGCAACGGTTGGACGCGATGGACGAAAACCAACTGGCGCTCTTTCGGCGTAAAACGGTCGGTTTTATTTTCCAGTCGTTCAACCTGATTCAGAGCATGACCGCCCAGCAAAATGTGGCCTTCCCGATGCAATTTGCCGGGGTGGCGCCCAAAAAACGCGATTCTCGCGCCCTGGAATTGCTGGAGCGCGTGGGGCTGGCTGACCGCAGCCACCACAAACCCAACGAACTCTCCGGCGGGCAGCAGCAGCGGGTGGCAATTGCGCGCTCGCTGGTCAACGAACCGGCATTGATACTGGCCGACGAGCCGACCGGCAATCTCGATTCGGCCAGCGGCGGAAGCGTGATGCAGGTGCTTTCAGAGTTACACAAGGCCGGGCGGACGGTACTGGTGGTGACACACGACCGGCGCATGGCGCAGTTCGCCAGCCAAAAGATTTTTATTTTGGATGGGAAACTTGTCAGCGAAAAAGAGTATCGCAATGCAAATTTGTAATCTTTTTATGGAGTTCACTATGCTTATCAAATCAAAAATTTTCAGCCTGGGGATTTTATTGAGCCTGTTGCTCTCACTCTTTCAGGCCAGCCCGGTGGCTGCCCTTACACCGGCCATTACCGGCGTAAGCCCGGCCTGGGTGGCGAATAATACCCACAGCGAAGTCACCATCAGTGGCAGCGACTTCAGCGCCGATGTGCAGGTCACGCTTGATAGCGGCAGCGGGCCTATCGCGCTCACCCTGCAATCGTGGTCTGATACCAGCCTGGTGGTGGTTGTTCCAGCCGGGATTCCTGCCGGGGTTTATACCATCACCGTCACAACCGCCGATGGCAGCGCGACCTTCAACTCATTGACCATCTCTGCCGCCGCGCCAACCGCCACCCCGGCCCCGTTTGGCCGTCCGCAGGTGGTCATGGATTCGTACCGCGTCAATGTTGGCGAAATCAAATTCAATGAAGATTTCAACCTGGTGGTGCGCCTGCACAATGCCGGACAGGTGAACGCCAGCAACCTGCAAGCCGTCTTCTCGTCGCCCGACCTGACCCCCACCGAGACCGGCGGCGTTTCAGCCCTGACCCACGTCGGGGCCGGCAACAAGGCCGATATTGCCCAGAAAATGCGCGCCACCGGCTCGCTGTTTGGCAAAAGCAGTGTGCAGGTTGACCTGAACATTACCTATTACGATGACCAGGGCACAACCTACAGCGAAAAATTTACCCTGAACGTGCCAGTCAAGCCGATACCTGTTGTCGCGGCAGCCACGCCCACCCCGGCCGGGTTAAAGCGCGCGCAACTGGTGATTACCTCCTACCAATCTGATGTCGCAATCTTGCAGCCGGGCAGCCTGTTCGCGCTTGAATTGGGCATTCAGAACCTGGGCAATGCCGGCGCACGCGGCGTGACCATGATTGTCGGCGGCGGCTCTGCCGGTTCGAGCAACGGCGGCACGCCCCAGCCGGGCGGTGTTTCAGGCGGTAGCGGCGAATTCACCAATTTTGCGCCAGTCGGGGCATCCAACATCCAATCGCTGGGCGACTTTGCCCCCGGCGCGTCGCTGATTGCCACCCAAAAACTGATTGTCAATGTCTCGACCAATCCCGGCGCATACCCGATGAAAGTCACGTTCTCGTACCTGGACGAACAGGGCAACACCATCAACGACGAGCAGGTAATTACCCTGCTGGTGTACAGCCTGCCAAGCGTGGATGTCAGTTTCTATCAGCCGGTCAGCATGTTGTATGCCGGGCAGCCCAACTTCCTGCCTTTGCAGGTTGTCAATATGGGCCGCAAAATGAGCGTGCTCGGAAGCATGAAAGTTTCGACAACCGGCGGGATGCTGGAAAATGCCCAGTCGCTGGTCGGGCCGCTCGAAGCGGGTGGATATTTCACGCTTGATGCCATGCTCTACCCCGACCAGCCCGGCCCGCTGACCCTGACCGTCAGCATCGACTACATCGACGACTTCAACCAGCCGCGCCTCATCACCCAGACCCTGAACCTGGAAGTGATGGAAATGGAGATGCCGCCCTTTGAGCCGGGATTCCCCGAAGGCGAAGGCGGCTACTATCCACCTTTTGAGCAGGAAGAAACCTTCTGGCAAAAAGCCTGGCGCTTCATCCTCGGCCTGTTCGGTCTCGACAGCGGTAAACCGGTCGAGCAGCAGCCTGCCCCCATGTACGAAGAAGAACCGATGCCCAGGCCCGTGTTGCCGCAAGGCTGAAAGACACAACCAGGATGAAATTTTTTGACCTGATACGACTCATCTTCGGCAATCTCAACCGCCGCAAAGCGCGTGTTGCCCTGACAGCCATTGGCGTGGTCATCGGCACGGCGGCGGTTGTGATTCTGGTCTCGCTGGCAATCGGATTGCAGCGCAACGCCAATGAGCAACTCTACGGAATCGGCGACCTGACCCAAATCCAGGTCTTCCAGGCTTACGATGAAGGCATGCACATGATGGAAGCCGGTAAAGGCGGTGGCGGGCCAGGCAAAGGCGGGAGCGGCTCCAAGCCCAAAGTGCTAAACAACAGCGCCATCAATGAATTCCTGGCGCTGCCGAATGTCGCCAATGTCATTCCGCGCGATATGGTGCAGGCTGGCACAATGATGAAATATGAACGGTTGGAAAGTTGGGGAAACATCATCGGCATGGGCACAGACAACCTGTCTGAACTTGGGCTAAACGCCCGACAGGGTGAAATCGAACTGCAACGAGGCACGATTATCATTGGCCCGGAAGTTGCGCGCAATTTCTTCGACCCCAAAATTCGCCCCGGGCAAGAGCCATCGCTACCTCCCGACCTGTATAACCAGACCATTAAGTTCACGTTCACCAAATGGGACCAGGACGGCAACGAAATTCGCAAAACCATGATGTTGCGTGTGGCGGGCGTCTTGCAGGAAACCCGCGGCGAATCTGACTGGTCTATCTACATGCGTCTAGACGAAGTAAAGGCCATCAACGAGTGGGCGATGGGCAAGCGCATCAATTACAACCAGACCGGCTTCTACCAGGTCATCGTCAAGGTGGACGACCCAAAAAACGCGCTCGCAGTCAGCGAACAAATAACCGCTCTCGGCTTCCAAGCCTGGACGCCGCAATCCTTCCTGGAAGGAATCAACACGTTTTACCTGGTGCTGCAATTCATTTTTGGCGGGGTCGGCGCGATTGCCCTGCTGGTGGCCGCCATTGGGATTGCGAACACAATGGCGATGGCCATTCTGGAGCGCACCCGTGAAATCGGGCTGATGAAAGCCGTCGGCGCCACCAACCGTGATGTGCTCGGAATCTTCCTGGGTGAAGCCGCCGGGATTGGCTTCATCGGCGGGCTGGGCGGTGTGCTGATTGGCTGGCTGGTTGGGCAGGGATTGAATGTGCTGGCGATTGTCTATCTCGCCGGGCAGGCCCAACAAGGCGGCCCGCCCCCCAGCGTTGCGGTCTACACCCCGCTCTGGCTGCCGATATTTGCGCTGGCATTCTCTACCTTCATCGGTCTGCTCTCCGGCCTGTACCCGGCCCTACGCGCCGCAACCATGATTCCGGTGTTGGCTTTGAAATACGAATAGTCAGTAGTTCACGAAACACCTCAGAGAAACCCGATTTTTGGTGTGTGTGGCGGGCCGCAAATGCGGCCCGCCACACACACCAAAAATCGGAAATTCTTTTAACCTGCGTGAAGTACTGATTGCATAAACACTATTCCAACCGCATAAGAGAATCATTTAATCAGCTCTTTGAGAATTCCTGCGATAAGCCTCCGCATTTTGGGATGTAAGCGCGCCGCAAACGCGCGCGCTTACATCCCAAAATGCGGCCTTCTTTAACGGCAAACATTAGAAAACTATTTTATCTGAACTGGAAAATGAACAAATGTTCTGGTATAATCAAATCAGGCTGCTTTTGTCCAAATTACACACTGGAGGCTCAAATGGATTTTCTTTCAATCAATTGGCTCGCCGTAGTGGCATGTGTCCTGGTCAGCATGATTAGCGGCACGCTTTGGTACAACCCCAAAACTTTTTTCCCCATTTGGTGGAAGGGCATTGGCAAAACCGAGAAAGACACTCCTGAAACCAACAACATGAACCTAACCTGGGCATTGACCCTGCTTTCATCATTTGTCCAGGCTGTCGCGATGGCTTTTATGGTCAATGCGATGGGCGGTATGATGACCGGCGGCGTCAGCGCAATTTCCGGCGCAGGCACGGGCTTCATGCTCTGGCTGGGGTTTATCGCCCCGACCTACCTGGTAAACAAGCTGTTTGCCGGGCATGGCCTGAAAGTTTGGTCGATTGAAGTGGGCAATCACCTGGTCAACTTCGTCCTGTTCGGTGCGATTTTGGGCGCCTGGCGCTAACAACAATCTTTTTTGTGCTCGCCAGGGTTGCCACCGTTACCGACCTGGCAACCCCTGATTTTTATCTGTATTTGGAAAAAGGAGACAAACATGAGTGGTATACGATTACTGGTAGGCACGCGCAAAGGCGCCTTCATCCTGACATCCGATTCGCGGCGCAAGGATTGGCAGGTCAGCGGGCCGCATTTCGCGGGCTGGGAGATTTATCACATCAACGGCTCACCGGCAGACCCCAACCGGCTCTACGCCTCGCAATCGAGCGGCTGGTTCGGGCAGGTCATCCAACGCTCGGACGATGGCGGGCAGACCTGGAATCCGGTGGACAACCAATTTGCCTACGACGGCGACCCCGGCACACATCAATGGTTCGATGGCTCGCAGCATCCCTGGGAGTTCAAGCGCGTCTGGAACCTGCAGCCTTCCCTGGCTGACCCGGATACGGTCTATGCAGGTGTGGAAGATGCGGCTTTGTTCCGAAGCACAGATGGCGGCCAGTCGTGGCAGGAACTGCCCGGCCTGCGCGACGCCAAGGGCCACCTGTGGCAGCCCGGCGCGGGCGGGATGTGCCTGCACACCATTCTCATCGACCCCATCAATCCCCGGAGGATGTTTGTCGCCATTTCAGCGGCGGGGGCTTTCCGCACGGAGGATGGCGGGGAAACCTGGCTGCCGATTAATAAAGGGTTGGTTTCCGGCTTCGAACTGCCCGACCCCGAAGCGGAAATCGGCCACTGCGTTCACAACCTGGCCATGCACCCCAGCCGCCCCGGCGTGCTTTTCATGCAAAAACACTGGGACGTTATGCGCAGTGATGATGCGGGCGGCCTGTGGCGCGAAGTCAGCGGAAACCTGCCGAGCGATTTCGGCTTCCCAATTGCTGTCCATGCCCACGAACCGGAAACCATCTATGTTGTGCCCATCAAAAGCGATTCGGAGCACTACCCGCCTGAGGGCAAACTACGCGTCTATCGCAGCCGTAACGGTGGCAACGAGTGGCAAGCCCTGACCAAGGGGCTGCCGCAGGAAAATTGCTACGTTAACGTACTGCGCAACGCCCTGACTGTGGATACGCTCGATTCATGCGGCATCTACTTCGGCACCACCGGCGGACAGGTCTACGCCTCCGCTGATTCAGGCGATAGCTGGCAGGCAGTCGTCCACGATTTGCCTGCGGTCTTATCGGTGGAGGCTCAGACCCTGCCATGATTCGCATCCTGCTCCCGTATCACTTGAGTCAGCTTGCCGGGGTTGGCCGGGAAATTGAGTTGCAGGTGGGTGCCCCGGTCACGCAACAGGCTATCTTAGATACGCTCGAAGCCCGCTATCCAGTGCTGCGCGGTACACTCCGCGACCCGTTTACCCATGAGCGGCGGGCCTTCATCCGCTTTTTTGTGTGCGGGGAAGATTGGTCGCACGAAGCGCCGGACACCCCGCTGCCTGAGGCGGTTGCTTCAGGCAAAGAACTTTTCCGTATTGTGGGCGCGATGGCGGGCGGATAGGAGTTTTCTTGTGTGTCGAAACATAAAACCCCTGTTCAATTTTGAGCCGCCTGCCACGGATGATGAAATCCGCGCAGCGTCGTTGCAGTTCGTGCGCAAGGTGAGCGGGCTGAACAAGCCATCCAAAGCCAATCAAGCTGCCTTTCATGTGGCCGTCGACCAGATTGCGGCCATCACTGCCAACCTGCTCAGCCAACTCGAGACAAATGCCCCTCCCAAAGACCGTGCCGCGGAAGCCGCCAAAGCGCGTGCCCTCAACACCCGTCGCTTTGCAAATTAAGGATTAACATGGATACTTTTTTGAAACAAGCCTTTGAAAACATCCACGTCCGTGATCGTGAAATCCAGACCCAGGCTTATTACGACCTGCTGGCAATCACCAACCAGCCAGTGGACTGGGTCTACGAAGTATGGGGTGGACTGCTGGCAGACTTAAAACACCCCGACAACCATGTACGCGCAATTGCATCGCAAGTACTTTGCAACCTTGCGAAAAGTGACTCGGAAAAACGCATTCTGCACGATTTTGACGCCTTGCTGGAGGTGACTCGCGACGAACGCTTTGTCACGGCGCGTCATTGTCTGCAAGCACTCTGGAAGGTTGGCGTGACTGGCAATGAACAGCGTGAAATCTACCTGAAGGGGCTCAAGCAGCGATTCCATGAGTGCAGCGCGGAGAAAAACTGCACCCTGATTCGTTATGACATCCTGCAATCGTTCAGGAATGTGTATGATATTGCGCCGGATGAATCCATTCGCAATCTGGCGCTGACCTTGCTCGAAAGCGAGCCGGATGAAAAATATCGCAAGAAATATGCAAAACTTTGGAAGTAAAGGAGAAATATGGGCTTCGAATCAATTGATGTGTATATAGCCAGTTTCCCGCCTGAGATTCAGACAATTTTAGAAAAAATCAGGCAGACTATTCGGCAAGCCGCCCCAGACGCCACAGAAAAAATCAGTTATCAGATGCCCACATTTTACTTGAACGGCAACCTGGTGCATTTCGGGGCGTTCAAAAAGCATATCGGGTTGTACCCAACGCCCTCTGGCATAACCGGGTTTGACCAGGAATTGGCTCCATACATCAAAGCCAAGGGGTCGATTCGATTTCCGCTCGATGAGCCAATTCCCTATGAGTTGATTGCCAAAATCGCAGCGTTTCGCGCCCAAGAAAATAGAGCCAAAGCAGGGAAAAAGAATTCGTAAATGACCTACATCGCCACTATTCGCTTCCTTGCTAAAACCACCTTTTCAACAGGCGCTTAATGCTGTCCAAGCGTGCCGCGCTGGCGGACGCGCTTTTCGAGCCCATTGAAAACCTTCACGCCAATCCAGAGCATGATAAACATGGAGACCACCAGCAAGGCAATTTCCCATTCGATAGGCAGCAGCGTGTTTGTTTTAAGCAGGTAGCCGCGCACGGCGTCCATGCCATAGGTTAGCGGCAAGGCCAGCGAGATGGGTAATAGCCACTTGGGTAACGCATTGACGGGGAAATTTGTGCCTGAAAAAATACTGACCAGAAAACTGCTGACATCCACCAGTGTATTGGCCTCGCGCATCATCAGCACGATGGCCGCGAAGGCGAACCCGAACCCGTACAAGCCAATCATCATCGGGATAACCGGGATAAAAGCATTCAGCACATCCCCACCGGCGCGAAAACCAAACAACAGGGCCGCGACGGCCAGCATGATGGCCGAGGTGACTGCGGTGACAATCATGTTGGTGATGGAGCGCCCGGTCAGGATGAGCAGGCGTGGAACAGGCGTTAGCCAGTTTGATTCCATCACACCCGAATCCATGTCATTCTTGAGGGCATATCCCATGCCCCAGAAGACCGCATTGATAAAGTTGGTCAGGACGGTGCCAAGCAGGATGAAAGACATGTAATCGGCGGTGCCGCTGTAGGCTTCGAAGCCCACGGCGCGGCCATTGACGCTGAAGGCTTGTCCCATGAAATAAGCCGGCGTTAGCCAGATAACGGGCTGGAAGATGGTCGAAACGGCATTGAGCGGGTAACGCCAGTAATGCTTCCAGTCTTTGAGCACGATGGCATTCAGCGCATGAAAGTGCGAACCGAAACTTGGGCGGGAGAGTGAAAAGTTTGTATCCATAATTTACCTGCTAATATTGTCCAATCGCACCGGTGCGGCGGGCGCGGCGTTCCATCCAGTTGAAAAACGTATAGCCAACCACCAGCCAGAAAACACCAAACAGCAGCAACGCGCGGATGTCGGGCCAGACCTCCGCAAAGGTAACACCGGGCATCAGAGCCGCCAGGCGCATGCCGTTGATGGCATAGGTCTGTGGCAGCCAAATTGCTACGGACTGCATCCAGGCCGGTAACAGGCTGATGGGGAAAGTGATGCCACAGAAAATCATAACCAGCCCGCGTACCAGGAATACAAAGGCATTGGCTTCCCTGACGGTAATCACCAGGCTGGCGAAGGCAAAGCCCAGGCCATAAATCGAGGGGATGGTTGCAAGGATGACCAGCGTACTCAACCCCAGGCTGCCATCGAAGCGCACGCCGAAGAGTAATGAAAATTCGAGGGCCGAAATGACAATAAGCATCAGCATTTGGGCGACCTGCGGAATGGTGCTGCCCAGCAGGTAAGCAAAGCGCCAGGTGGGCGAAAGCCAGTTCGATTCAAGCGTGCCACGCATCTGTTCATTGCGCAGTGAAAAACCGACGTTCCAAAGCACAATGTTTTGCCACATCCAGATGGTTGTGCCGATGGCCACATAGCCGAAGAAATCTGTCGAGCCGGAGACGGCCTGAAACTGCGCCATGCCGCTGCCATCCGGCCCGGCCAGCGCGCGTCCGGTCAGCAGGTAGGCCATCGGGAAGATGAGCGGCCAAATAATCAGGGCGATAATCCAGCTTGGGTAGCGCACAAAATACAGCCACTCGCGGCGGACGACCGCCCACAACGCGCGTAAGTCGGCCAGCAGATTTGAGCGTCCAAGAGATTGTGTCGAGTGAGTCATATCTGCCTCGTTAGTCCCGCAGCGCCTTGCCGGTCAGGTCAATGAAGACATCTTCGAGCGTGGGCTTGACAATGTTCATATTGAGCAGGCGCGTGCCGTTGTAGTTGACGGCTTCGACCACACCCGGCAGGATGGCGCGCGAATTGCTCGACTGCATACTGACTTCCCAGACGCCGTCCTTGCCAGTGTCATGGCTGGACAGGTTTTCGACGCCCGGCAGTTGGGTCAGTTTTTCGCCGACCTGTTCATACCAGCCGGATACCTCCAGTTTGACGATTTCCTTCTGGCCGATGCGCTGTTTCAATTCCTCGGGGGTATCGAGTGCGATGACTTTGCCGCTGTCGATGATGCCAATGCGGTCCGAGAGCAGGTCGGCTTCTTCCATGTAATGGGTGGTTAGCAGGATGGTGTGGCCTTCCTTTTGCAGTTCCAAAATTAACTCACGCAGATTGCGGGCGGCCTGCGGGTCGAGTCCCAGAGTGGGTTCGTCGAGCAGCAGGATGGGCGGGCGCGCCAGCAGGGCCTTACCGATGGCGATACGCTGGCGCATACCGGTCGAATATTTTTCGACCAGTTCGTTCGAGCGTTCCTTAATCTCCAGCCGCTCGAGCAGCTCATCGACCCGTTTCCTGGCTACCGCTGGCGGAATGTGATATAAGGCTGCGAAGTATTCCAAATTTTCGCGTCCGGTAAGCTTCCAATAAATCGAACGTTCACCTGCCAGCAACGTGCCCAGATTCTGGCGGACTTCGTTGGCCTGGCGCACGATGTCGAACCCATTGACATGCGCCGTGCCGCTGGTCGGTTCGAGCAGAGTGCATAACATGCGAATGGTGGTGGACTTGCCCGCGCCGTTCGGGCCAAGTAGCCCGAAAATTTCGCCGCGCTCGATTTGCAGGCTAACACCGTCCACCGCGGTAAAGAGCGGTTTCGGTTCCTTTTTGCCAAACGGCCAGATGGATTTTTTCTTTACCGCGCCGTTGCCGTTTGCAGCCGGCGTGCGTTGGGGGAATTTTTTAACAAGGTTTTCGGCTTCAATTGCCCAGGGGTGGGACATGGTCCATCTCCTTTTCAAATACTCTCCTGCAATTCTACTGTGCTTGTGTTTATTTTACCTATCAGGCAACTACTCGTTTGCAGGAAACCAATCATAAAATTCATAATAATTAATTATTATTTTTATTTATAAAATAATTCTACACACTAAAATAAAATAAGTCAATGTTTCCATTGACTTTTAAAAAAGAAGC
>JAWOIR010000155.1:0-6878 GCA_046484545.1 Anaerolineales bacterium | reverse complement strand
TCTTTGCCGCCAGGCTGTGATAGCGGCAAAGACGGAGGCGATTGCCGCCATCAGCAGGGCCAGGGGGAATACTAATTGGGGCAAGTTCATTAAGGTCTACGGACGCAATAGGGTCAGTTTAGAAAAGCATACCGCATTTTTTTGATGTCGGGGGTTTCAATTACGGTACACGCTTTACAAAAAAGAAAGGCACTCTCCATATCAGAGAATGCCTTTGCTTGTAGTCCACATCTCAAGGGCAGACAAACCGGTCAGGGTCGAGGTCGCTGCCGCCGCTCCAGATGCGCTGGAATTCGCCCAGGTACAGCCTGGCGATGTCGGCGTTGTCGATGATGATGACGTTTTCGTTATTGCGCGTGTTGGCGCTATCGCTGAAATTGAAGGAGCCGGTAATCACAATGCGGTTATCAACGATGATGATTTTATGATGCAGGAAGCCGGGATTCCCGTCCCGGCGGATGTTGCCGCCTCCGCAATGTAATTTCATCATTTCGCTGAACTGGCTGTCGCTGCCGACGCGCTCGAAAATGCCTTCAACCGTGATGCCGCTCTGGATGCGCCCCAGCATGGCGTTGCCGATGTCGGGTTGGGTAAAGGAAAAGGCCATGAAGCGGATATTGCGGCGCGCGTTTTCAAGAAATGGCAGCATATATTGCACGGGCCTGTCTTCCGGCGAGAAGAGGACAAGCATTCGTGTGCCGTTGACAACGACGCTTTGCTCTTCGACAAACGAGGGCGCGCGCGCGCCAAATTCGCCGCCCCACATTTCCTCGAATTGTGTTTCGTAAATAGAAGCGAGTTCAGGCGATTTAATTACAATGACATTGTTGTCCTGCTCGAACATACCATTAATGGTGGCGTTGGTTGAGCCAGTCCACACGATTTTGCCGTCAAAAACCCAGAATTTGTGGTGCATCAGGCCGGTGCGCGAGTCGTCAATAATCGAAATGCCTGCTTTTTTCATCGTTGCGATTTGACCGTGACCGGGCTTTTCATCGGCTTCGATACCGAACTCGTCATCGGTAATCCAGCGCACATCCACCCCGCGCTGGTGAGCGCGGATGACGGCGTTAGCGATATCGGTCAGGTTGAATTCAAAAGCGGCCACATGGATGCTGGTTTGGGCTGAGTCGATGTAGTAAATCAACCGTTCTGCAATTGAACCGGCCATGATTTCCGGTGGCAATCCATTTGTGCTGTATTCTTCCTTTTCGGCATTGGTCATACGGATTGGGTTGACGAACATCACTTCGTACCAATCATCGCCACTTGCTGACGGGACGGATGCTGCCCGTGTTGTTGGGGTGGGGGGCTGTGTTGCGGTGGGTGCATCGGTAAACAGTCCCAGCGGGTCGGCCCCGGTAAGAGTGAAGAGCAATCCCAACGCGAGCACGGCGGTAAGGACAATCAGCAAACCTTTCTGGCTGGTTTTATTTGATTGGCGTTTTTTTGTCATCTTTCTTTTCTCTCCTTATTTTGGCTTGAAAAATCTTGCAAAATAATCATCATCATCATCATTTTGGTCATCCTGCGCGCCAGGGGCGTGTTCTGGTTGTTCCTGCCGTGGGGCGGCCTTTGGGATTTCGGGCGCAGGTGCATCAACCGGTTTTGCCTGGGTGCTTGCACTGGGTGCGCCTGCAATTAAGGCGCGCAGGCTGTTGATGCGTGCCAGATTGTCGCCTTTTTGCAGGGCGAGCCAGGTATCGTCGTCAATTGTTTCCGGTGGCTGCCAGGTTTCACCGTTCAAAACCTGGGCGTGGGTAAACACGACCTGTAGCCTGTGTTGCAAATCATCCAGCGGCAAATCTTCGGCGATTGCCAGGTCTTTGACTGCCACAAGAACTTTTCGCAATGCCTTCATGCGCGGGTACATCTCGTCCTCGGCTTCAAGGTCATCTGCGATACGGGCTGTTTGCAGGGCCAGGTACTCGGCCCACGAAACGCCCCAATTCAGCAGGGCACTGGCGGCCTGCTCATCGTACAGGCCGTCGCGCAGGGCTTCGTTTTCGAGAATGCTCTCAGCGGCCATTCGTACTCGTGTATCCAGATTATTCATAAGCCTCCGGCAATTGGCTTGGTGTAGCCAATCTGTCCATACATCGCACATCCCAACCAGACTGCCGACCACCATTGCAAGGCCAAGCGAACCGAGTCAGAGTGCAAACGGCGCTTCATTGACAAGAAACAGCAGGATGTGAATGGTGCTTGGTTTATGGCTCAAGTATATCTGGTTTTGGATACTCTTGTGCTAGAATCTAAAAGGCTGTTTGGAAATGCCCGTGATAAGTTCCCTAATTTTGGTGGGTGAGCATGCGCGTTTGCGGCGCGCTCACCCACCAAAATAAGGCCCTCTTTACGGCAAATGTTAGAGAGCCATCTAAAAATCATTTCACAGGAGACCGCAATGGGCTATAACTACATCATTCTCGGTTCTGGTCGTCAAGGCACTGCCGCCGCGTATGACCTGGCGAAATTCGGCGATGCCGAAAAAATTATCCTCGCTGATTTTAAGCAAGACGTGGCAACTCAATCTGCCCAAAGGATTAACCGATTAATCGGCAGGGAGGTAGCCCAGGGCATTTTTCTGGACGTATCAGACCACCCCGCGCTCTTGTCCCATTTAAAAGGCATGGACGTGGCCTTGAGCGCCGTCACCTACTACCACAACCTCGGCATCAGCCGCGCCTGCATTGAATCTGGCGTCAGCCTGTGCGACATGGGCGGCAACACCGATGTCGTCTGGAGCCAGTTGGAACTCGACGAAGAAGCCAAACGCGCCGGGGTTAATCTCTTGCCCGATTGTGGCATGGGCCCCGGCTTAATCAACAACATGGGCGTTTACGTCATGGACGTTCTCGATACGCCCCGCGAAGTCTACCTTTACGACGCCGGTCTGCCCCGCGATCCCACCCCGCCCTGGAATTACTACTGTACCTTTCACCTCAACGGCCTGACCAACGAATACGACCACGAAGCCACCTTCATCCGCGATGGCAAAATCACCCTGGTCCCCTCCTTCACCGAACTCGAAGAAATCGACTTCCCTCCGCTCGGCAAACTGGAGGCCTTCGTCATCTCCGGCTCCATGTCCACCACCGCCGACAGCCATTTGGGTAAACTCGACCGCTACGAAAACAAAGTTTTGCGCTACCCCGGCCATTTCGTTACTTTTGAAGGTTATAAGCGTCTCGGCCTGTTCTCTGAAGAGCCTATCGAGGTGGATGGCCAAACCGTTATCCCGCGCCAGTTCTATCACAAACTGCTCGAAGGCAAAATCACCACCTCGCACGTTGAAGATGTTTGCTTGATGCGCGCCGTCGGTGTCGGCTTGAAAGATGGCCAGGAAACCCGCGTCACCCTCGACCTGATTGACGAATACGACCCTGAAACCGGCTTCACTGGCATGGAACGCCTGACCGGCTGGCACTGCGCCCTGATGATGGGCTTCCAGGCGCGCGGCGAAGTCGCCCCAGGCGCCCACCGCATGGAGAGCGTCCCCGCCGCGAAAATTATGGATGAACTTACCAAGCGCGGCATTAAGTGGACAGTGGTGGAAGAGGCAGTGAACAAGTAAACAAATTTGTCATTTCGAACCGCTCTGTGACAATTGTCATTTCGAGCGATAGCGAGAAATCCTAACCACCGTGACGAAGATTTCTCAGTCGCCGCCATGCGGCTCCTTCGAAATGACAAACGTGAAAAGGCAATTATCCAAACAGGAGCAACCATGACCGAACAACTTTACCAAACCGATTCCTACCTCAAAGAATTCAGCGCCATCGTCACCGCCGTGGACGAGGCTGCCCGTTCTATCGTCCTCGACCGTTCCGCCTTTTACCCCGGCGGCGGAGGCCAGCCCTGCGACTACGGCCAAATCAGCGCAGATGGCGTCACCTATCCGGTCACGTCCGTCAAAAAGGCCGGGGCCGATGTGCTGCACTTTCTCGGCGGCGAGTCAACCCTCCCAGCGGTCGGCGCAACCGTCAGCGGGGCAATTGATTGGGAACGCCGCCACAACCTGATGCGTGCGCACAGCGCCCTGCATGTCCTGTGCGGCGTGGTTTTCCGCGATTATGGCGCGCAAGTTACTGGCGGCAACATGGACCCGCTCGAAGGCCGCATGGATTTCGAGTTCGAGACCCTGCGTGGCGAACTGGTCGGCGAAATTGAGGCCGCCGTCAACCGCGAAGTCGCCGCCGGGCATGAGGTGCGCGTCAAAATTCTGCCGCGTGAAGAAGCCTTCCAAATCCCCGACCTGATTCGCACCAAAATCAATCTGCTGCCCGAAGGCATTCCCGAAGTCCGCACGGTTGAAATCGTCGGGCTCGACCTGCAAGCCGACGGCGGCACCCACGTTAAAAACACCTCCGAGATTGGCACTGTCAAAGTGACTGATTACAAATCAAAAGGCGCGATTAATAAGCGGATTTATATCAAGGTTGAGGATTGATATTCTAGACTCGAACATCGAATACTCGAATATCGAATATCGCCTATTGAACACTGCAAACTGGAGGCAGCATGAACTACCGTAACCTGGGCCGCACCGGCCTGAAAGTTTCTTCCCTGTGCATGGGCACCATCCAATTCGGTTGGTCGGTCTCTGAAGAAGACTCGTACACCGTTTTATCAGAAGCATACGAAGCCGGGATTAACTTCTTCGACACCGCTGACATCTACTCGCGCTGGGTCGAGGGCAACCCCGGCGGCGTCTCTGAATCCATCCTGGGCAAGTGGATGAAAAAGGCTGGCATCCCGCGAGAAAACCTCGTCATCGCCACTAAAGTGCGCGGCAAGATGGGCGAAGGCCCCAACGACGAGGGTCTCAGCCGCGTCCACATTATGCAGGCGGTCGAAGCCTCGCTTAAACGGATGCAGACCGAAACTATCGACCTGTACCAGACTCACTGGGCAGACGACGCGACTCCCGTCGAGGAAACCCTGCGCGCCATGGATGATTTGGTTCGTCAGGGCAAAGTCCGTTATATCGGCGCATCCAATTACAACGCCTGGGAACTGATGCAAGCCCTGTGGACCTCCGACAAACACGGCCTGGCGCGTTACGACAGCCTGCAGCCGCACTACAATCTGCTCGGACGGGCCGAATTCGAGCGCGAACTGCGCGCCGTCTGCGCAACCTACGGAATCGGCGTCATCCCCTACAGCCCGCTGGCTGGCGGATTTTTAACCGGCAAATACCGCAAGGATGCCGAATTGCCCGCCGATAGTGCCCGCACTGAAAGTGTTAAAAATCGCCATTTCAACGAACGCGGCTGGACAGTTCTCGGCGCGGTCGAAAAACTGGCCGCTGAGAAATCGACCAACGTCTCGGCCATTGCCCTGGCCTGGATGCTGGCCGACCCGGTCATCACCAGCCCCATCATCGGCCCGCGCAATCTGGCGCAACTCAAAGACAACCTGGCCGCCCTGGATGTGACGATTTCTCCCGAAGAAAAAGCCGCCCTCGACGAGGTCACGGCTTGGGAAGAAAAATAGGCTCGATAATTCGATATTCGTTATTCGTTATTGGAGTATTCCAGTAACGAATATCGAATTATCGCATATCACCCATCTGCACTGAACACCGGATACTGGATACTGACCACTGCCCGCTGAACACCGCCCATGCGCCTCAAAGCCAACGTCACCCTCCTCATCGTCGCCCTGATTTGGGGCAGCGCCTTCGCCGCCCAGCGTATTATTGGCGAAATGGGCAATGTTTTTCTCTTCAATGGACTGCGCTTTCTGCTTGGCGCGCTCCTGCTCTGGCCTTTCCTGCGCGGCAAACCCTCGCTCGGACGCCCTGGCTGGAAATGGGTCATCGCTGCTGGATTTGTCCTCTTCATCGCCAGCGCCCTGCAACAAGCCGGACTGATGTTCACCACCGCCGGCAATGCCGGATTCATCACCAGCCTGTATGTCGTTCTTGTGCCAATCGTCCTGTTCTTCGGCTGGAAAGAACGCCCGTTCTGGACGCAGGTTGCCGCCGTTTTTCTGGCGATTGGCGGCGGATACCTGCTCAGTACCGGCGGCGAATTCCACATCCAATCCGGCGACTTGCTCGAACTGGCCGGGGCTTTGTTCTGGGCCTTTCACGTTGTTTTGCTCGGCAAATTCGCAACCCGCTACAACGCCCTGCGTTTTGCCGCCGGGCAATTCCTGGTCAGCGGGTTGCTCAACTTTGGCGTCGGCGCGGTGACAGAGACCCTGCCCCTGGCGCAGATTTGGGCGTTCATTGGCGGGGTGCTTTATACTGGTATTTTCTCGGTGGCAGTTGGCTACACCCTGCAAGTTTGGGCGCAGCGCCACACCCCGCCGACTGACGCCGCCATCCTGCTCAGCCTCGAGGCTGTTTTTGCTGTCCTGTTTGGCTGGCTACTACTGGGCGAGGTCCTTTCGCCGATTCAAGCCCTCGGCTGTGGGTTGATTTTTGTCGCTGTGTTATTGGCGCAAATCCGGTTTGGGCGCAATTCGTTGTTTTGAGCCGCTTTGTGCCGATTGTCATTTCGAGCCGCTCTTTGGCGACACTGTGCCCGTAGGGTAGAAATCTTGCAGACGTTGGTTAAGATTTCCCCTGGCACCGTCCGCCAGGGCAGGTGTCATTCGCCGCTCCGCGGCTCATTCGAAATGACAGTTGCCTGAACACTGAACACTGGATACTGAATACTAAAAACTGAATGCTGCCCTTCGACTACGGGCTACGCCCTCCGCTCAGGGACTGAATACTGGATACTGAATGACCCCCGAATCCATTCTCAAAACCACCTTCGGCTACGACACTTTTCGCCCGCTTCAGCGCGAAATTATCGAAAATGTGCTGAAACGGCGCGACAGTCTTGCCATCATGCCGACCGGCGGCGGTAAGTCGCTCTGTTACC
>JAWOIR010000013.1:0-12673 GCA_046484545.1 Anaerolineales bacterium | reverse complement strand
ATGCGTTACACCTGGGATGACCGCTATGAAGCCCCCTACATCCCGCCCCTCTACCCGGCTCTGTCCGAGGGCGAAATTCCCACCTACAGCGTTCATATTGCGCCAATTGCCAAACGCTACTGCATCTCCTGTCACCGCCCCGGCAAGGACAGCAACGACTACTTCATGGACACCTACGAAAATATCCTGTTCAGCGGCGACAATGCCGACCGTAACATCATCGCTGGCGATATGGACTCCTACCTGATTCAGACCATCGAACACAAACCCATCCTTGATGCAGAAGGGCGTATCCTGATTAGTGAAATGCCCCCCAGCCGCAAGATGAGCCAGGACATCATCGATGTCTTCATCCTGTGGGTGATGAACGGAATGCCGGAGTAACGTGACGCGGGATGCTATCCCACCCTTAAAAAAGAAAAAGCCGGGGCTTGCGCTCCGGCTTTTTGATTCCATCAATTACGCAATCGCCTTCTCAACCGACCTCGCCGACGAGCGCGTCAGCCAGAAGGCAAAGCCAAACCCGGTAACCAGCATCCAGATGGCGTACAACCCTGGGATGACGGCCATTTCACTGCTGCCCAAAATCGTCAGCGCGACGGTGATGGCGACCGTCGAATTCTGCAAACCCATCTCAATTGAAATGGTTGTCGATTGCACCCGGTTAATCCCCGCAAAGCGAGCAACAAAAAAGCCAATCGCCAGCGCGGCAAAGTTCAAAACGATAAAAGCAGGCGCGAAACGCGGCCCGTCGCGCACAATCGTATCCCAATTCTGCGCGACCAACGCGCCAATCACAAGGAACAGGAAAAACGTGGCAAAAATCCTGCTAAAACGCTTGCTGTTTTCGGCGAAATCGGTTTTCCAGTGGCGAATGCCCATCCCCACCAAAACCGGCACGAGCGTGAGCGCGGCTACCTGTATCATCGTCTCCACCACCGGGAAGGTCATGTTCAACGTCCCGCTGCCATACAACGGATAAGCAATCCCAAGCAGGAAGGGAATGGTCAGCCAGGCCAGCATGTTTGAAATGGCCGTCAGGGTGACAGACAGGGCGCGGTCACCATCAGCGGCATGGACAATCAAATTCGAGGTTGCCCCCCCGGGCGAGGCCGCAAGCAAAATGATGCTGATGGCATATACCGGAGCCAGCGAAAACGCCCCGGCCACCGCAAAGCCAAGCAAAGGCAGCAGGATTAACTGGCACAGCAGGCCAATGCCCACCTGCCTGGGCTGGGTCGCCACACGCTTGAAATCTGCAAGCGTCAGGGTCATCCCCAGCGTTACCATAATGAGGACAATCGCCAGCGGAAGGACAACGTTCGAAAGCACACTTTCTTGCATAACCTACCTCCTGATTTTTATGGCCGCTTTCAGCCGGGACGGGATATGCCAACAAAAACCCCAAATGCGACCGAAAGTATCGAAATATTTTTCGGTTCTCTGATATTTGCCATAAAGAAGGTTGAATTTTGGGGTGCGAGAGCGCCGCAAACGCGCGTGCTCTTACATCCCAAAATGCTGGGTCTTATCACGGGAATTCCCATAGAGCCTTTTTTAAATTCCCCGCGCTTTTTCCTAATTCGATATAATAGCCGCATGTATCTTTTTTCTGAAATTTCCGTCTTCCCTTTCGCCCTCATCCTGCTCCTTTGGGCGCTCGGCGGCTGGCTGCTTACCGCGCGCCTCTTCAGCATTGCCCCCCACGAACGCGGACTACTCGGCCTCGGCCTGGGTGTCATTTTGGCGAACTGGGCCGCCAACTGGCTGGCGCGACTCATGCCGCCCCTAGCCGCTTTCTGGCTCTCGGCCTTAGTCATCCTCGCGCTCGGGCTGGCCGCAGCCTGGTTCCTGGCCCCTAAAGAACGCCGCACACCCCGGCAGATTCTGGCCGACATCTTCCCACCCGAAAGCCTGCAACTCCGCCAGTGGATAGTCTTTGGCATCGTCTTCTTCATCTTCACCCTCATTGGGCGCGGACTGGGCATCTTCGACGACTACCAAAACCTGCCGCCGGTCTCAACCATGGCCGCCGGCGACATCCCGCCCCAGACCGCCTTCGACCCGCGCCTGCGCTTTGGCTATCACTACTTCCAACTGCTGCTGGCCGCCCAATTCGTAAACCTGATTCAAACCGGCCCCTGGGTGGCCCTGGACATCGCCCGCGGCCTGGCCATCTCGTTGACCATTCTGCTGACTGGCCTGCTGGCCTTCCGCATCACCGAAAACAAAGTCGCGGCGGCGCTCGCGGCAATTTTTGTCACCTTTGCCGGCGGCGCGCGCTGGATATTGCTCTTCCTGCCGACAACGGTGCTCAACCGCCTGTCCGCCAGCGTCCAGATGATTGGCTCCGGAGCCGATAGCGGCCCCAGCCTGGCCGTCACCCTTTACAAGAACTGGCGCATCGAAGGCGCCGGGCCAGTTCCCTTCCCCTTTTTGTACGGCTCCGGCATCGACCCCTCCCTCTCGATGTCGCACACCGGATTTGGGTCGAGCGCCATTCTGATTGCCCTGCTGGTCATCCTGCTGGCCGAAAACCGCCGGGGACGCTGGGCCAACCCCATCCTGGCTATCCTGCTGGCCTCGATGGCCCTGGCCAATGAAGTCACCTTTGGCTTCCTTTATTTGGGCCTGGGATTTGCCTTCCTGCTGTGGGCCTGGCAAAACCGCTCCCTGCGCTTCAAGCCCGAACTATGGGGCTGGCTGGGCGTGCTGTTTGCGGGCGGACTGCTCTCGCTGGTGCAGGGCGGCATGATGACCGAACTGACCTTCAGCGCCATTGAGCGCGCCACCGTCGGGCAAGAAAACAGCCTTTACCGGGTTGGCTTCGCGCTTTCGCCCCCAACCGTACTCTCGGCCCATCTCGGCTGGCTCTCCCTGCTCAACCCGATTCACTGGCCTGCCATCCTGGCCGAATTGGGGCTGGGAATCCTGGCCCTGCCGTGGGTCTTTGGCTACCTGCGCCGCGAAGTCCGCGCCGAACGCTGGATTTCCGCCGCCTGGCTGGCTTCCACTATCCCAAGTATGCTGATTGTCTTCTTCGAGTACACCGGCAACGCCGGGCCAACCGCCATCTCGCGCATGATTGCCCACTTCGGACTGGTGACAAACATCGTCGCCGTTCCGCTGCTGTGGAACTGGGCGCGCCAGAAATCGCAGGAAATCCAGGCCGGGCTGATGGTCTGGGGATTGGCCGTCTGCCTGAGCGGATTCGCGCTCTTCGGTGTGCAGATACAGGCCATGCCCAATCCGGTTTATGCCCCCTTCCTCGAACATCTCGACGACCAGATGTTCCGCCGTTACTGGAACACCGTCGAACCCGGCACAATGGTCTTCGACCAGAACTACCTGCGCGGAATCACCGTCAGCGGACGCCCGGCCATCGCCGCGCTCAACTTCGGCACCACCCTGCCCGAATGGGACACCCTGGCCGAAAATCCCGACCCTTATCGCCTGAAAGCCGCCGGGTACGATTATCTCTACCACGACCTGCGCTTTGAAAGGCGCTACAATCATTTACTGCAAGATTCGTGCATTCAAATTATCGGGGAAGTGGAAAACCGCCGCAGTAACGACGATTTCCTGGTTGACATGCGGCGGCTGCTGGATATTTCCCAATGCGAGTAATTTCCATACTCTGAAATTTTTACCGTCAATATTGCAGGCTGTTTGGGAATTCCCATGATAAGTCCCCACATATTGGGGTGTGGTGCGCCACACGCCACCTGCCGAGGAGAGCCGGAAATTTGACGTTCATGCGTGCTTCGCACGCATGAACGTCAAATTTCCGGGTTTTTCTCGTGCGGCCTTCTATACGACAACTATAAGAGAATCATCTTGCGGCAATCTATTCTGGAGAACAACATGTTAAAAAAATACTACCCATCCCTGCGCGACTACACCCTGGTCGGGCTGGGCTCCCTGATTCAAGCCATCGGCCTGATGATATTCTTCGTCCCGGCCAACCTGGCCAGTGGCGGCGTGAGCGGCATTGCCCAACTGATTAACTTTAACACCAACTGGCCGATTGGCCTGATGGTTTTCATTGGCAACATTCCGCTCTTTGCCCTCGGCTGGCGCTTCCTGGGCGGACGCAGTTTCATGCTGCGCACCGCCTTCTCGATTGTTGTCTTCTCCTTTTTCGCCGATGCCCTGCTCTGGCTGCCCTTCTTCCCCACCGGCGGCCTGACCGATGACCTGGTGCTCAACTCGCTCTACGGCGCGGTCGTGTCGGGAGTCGGTTACGCCCTCGTCTATCGCGGACGCGGCACCAGCGGCGGCACCGACATCCTGGCCCGCATCCTGAACCACTACCGCAACATCCCCATGACCCAGAGTTACCTGCTGACCGACGCCGCCGTCATCCTCGGCGCAGGGCTGGTTTTCGGCTGGAAGGAAGCCCTGTACGCGCTCATCGCCCTGTACGTCAGCGGCCTGGTCGTAGATACCGTCATGGAAGGCGGCGGCACCGTCCGCACCGCCATGATTGTCACCGCCGAACCGCAAGCCGTCACCGACCGGATTATGACCGACCTCGGGCGCGGCGTGACCGTCCTGCCCGGAACCGGGGCCTACACCGGCGTCTCGCGCCCGATTCTATACTGCGTCGTCACCCGTTCCGAAGTCCAAATGCTCAAAGACATCGTTCAGGAACGCGACCCGCAGGCCTTTATGGTCGTCGGCGCGGCTCATGAAGCCCTCGGGGAAGGCTTTGCGCCCTTCAAGAAAAGCTAGCAAAAGGCTCTTTCAAAATTCCCGTGAAGAAGGCCGCATTTTTGGGTTTCTTCACGGGAAATATCAGGCACTCTAGCAGAATATGATATAATTTTGTCCCTGTGACTGGTCCTATCACGCGGTTCACGCTGCGGATACGGAGACCTGCACCATCTTGAACGAAAGGAGAAGCACACGTCATGCCACTCGAAAAGGAAGTAAAGACTGAGGTCATTGGTGACTTTCACCGGCACGAGTCCGACACCGGCTCGCCCGAAGTGCAGGTTGCCATCCTGAGCAAGCGCATCACGCAACTGACCGACCACCTGCGCGTCAACAAGCACGATGAGTCCTGCCGTCGCGGCCTGCTCAAACTGGTTGGCTCACGCCGCCGTTTACTGGCCTACCTGCGTAAGACCAACTATGAACGCTACCTCGAAGTTACTGAACGTCTCGGCCTGCGCCGACTAAAATAAGCAATGGAAGGCCCCGAAGGTCTCTCTGACCTTTGGGGTCTTTCTCAAAACCACGTCCGCTGGTTGGGAATTGAAAGGGGCTAACAACGGCACACAAGCGCATTACAGACCAAACCGTTGTTCATCGCTTTCAGTCCCTAACCAGGCGGGAAATCGTACCGCAAATTGACAATTTGCGAAACAGGAGACATATTTAATGAAACCCGAAGTAAAAACCTACTCCGCCAACAGCGGAGGCCGGACAATCACCTTTGAAACCGGCAAACTGGCCCAACTGGCCGGTGGCGCTGTCACCATCCGCCAGGGCGATTCTGTCGTCTTTGCCTCAGCCACCATGGGCGGCGTGCGCGAACACCTCGACTTCTTCCCCCTCAGCGTCGATTATGAAGAACGCATGTACGCCGGCGGCAAAATCCCCGGCTCGTTCTTCCGCCGCGAAGGCCGCCCCAGCACCGAAGCCATCCTGACCGCGCGCCTTACCGACCGTCCGCTGCGCCCGCTCTTCCCCAAGGGCATGCGCAACGAAGTCCAGGTCATCATGTTCTCGCTCTCAGCCGACACCGAAAACCCGCTCGATGTGCTGGCTATCAACGCCGCCTCCGCCGCCGTCATGATTTCCGACATCCCCTGGAACGGCCCAGTCGGCGCCGTCCGTGTCGGCCTGGTTAACCGTGAATTCATCGTCAACCCGACCTTCTCCGAAATGGAAATCTCGGCCCTCGACCTGCGCATCGCTGGAACCCGCGACGGCATCCTGATGGTCGAATGCGGCGCGCGCGAAGTCCCCGAAGAAACCATGGCTGCCGCCCTCGATTTTGGTCACAAAGCCATCCAGCCCATCATCGACGCCCAAATCAAAATGCAGGCCGAAGTCGGCAAAGCCAAGCGCGAAGCCCAGTTCTTCCCCGAAACCCCCGAACTCGACCAGCAAGTGCTTGATTTGGTCAGCGGCCCAATGAACGAACTGCTCGACAAACCGCTCAGCAAGACTGAATTTTATGAAGGCATGGACGCCCTCTCCGCCGACGCAGTCGCTCAACTGGCCACCCCCGCCGAAGGGGAAGACCAGGCGGACTACCCGACGCCTGCTGCCGTTAAATCAGCCTTTGGCAAAGCCGAAATGTCCATCGTCCGCGAGCGCATCCTGGCCCAGGGCAAACGCCCCGACGGACGCGCCCCGGCAGACATCCGCCCCATCTGGTGCGAAGTTGACCTCAGCCCGCGCGCGCACGGCTCCGGCCTGTTCACTCGCGGCGAAACCCAGGTACTGACCATGGCAACCCTCGGCACCATCGGCGAAGCCCAGGCGCTTGACAACCTGACCCCCACTGACAGCAAACGCTACATGCACCATTACAACTTCCCGCCCTACTCGACCGGCGAAGCCAAACCCCTGCGCGGACAATCCCGCCGCGAAATCGGACACGGCGCCCTGGCCGAACGCGCCCTCGAGCCAGTCATCCCCGCCGAAGCCGATTTTCCCTACGCCCTGCGCCTGGTCTCTGAAGTCCTGGCCTCGAACGGCTCGTCCTCGATGGCCTCGGTCTGCGGCTCGTCCCTCTCCCTGATGGACGCCGGTGTGCCGATTAAGGCCCCCGTTGCCGGTGTGGCCATGGGACTCATCACCGACGAATCCGGCAGCCGCTACAAAATTCTGACCGACATTCAGGGCACCGAAGACCACCTTGGCGATATGGACTTCAAAGTCGCCGGCACCGAAGAAGGCATCACCGCCCTGCAAATGGACATCAAAATCAGCGGCCTGAGCGCCGACATGATGAAAGAAGCCCTCGGCCAGGCCCGCGAAGCGCGGCTTGCCATCCTGGGCAAAATGCTCGAAGCCATTTCGGCTCCGCGCCCCGAGCTGAAACCGCACGCCCCGCGCATCATCACCGTCAAGATTCCGGTCGATAAAATCGGCGCGCTGATTGGCCCCGGCGGCAAAAACATCCGCGCCCTGCAAGAAGAGACCAACACCAAAATCGACGTGCAGGAAGACGGCACCATCTACATCGCCACCACCGATGGCATCGGCGGCGAACTGGCCCGCGAGCGCGTCGAAGCCCTGGGCGAATCGGCTGAAATTGGCCGCATTTACACCGGCAAGGTCGTGCGCATTGCTGACTTCGGCGCCTTTGTCGAAATCCTGCCCGGCATGGATGGCATGGTGCACATCTCGCAACTCGACAGCGAGCGCGTCAACAAAGTCGAAGACATCGTCGGCATGGGTGACGAAATCACCGTCATGGTGATTGATATTGACCCGACCGGTAAAATCCGCCTTTCGCGCCAGGCCGTGCTCGAAGGCTGGACCGCAGAAGAAGCTCGCGAAAAAGACGGCAAGCGCAGCGGCCCGCGCCCTGGTGGCGGCGGACGCCCCGGCGGCGACCGTGACCGTGGACGCAGCGGCAACGACCGCAATCGCGGCGGTGGCGGCTTCGACCGTCGGCGCTAAATCAAAGAGACTACAAAAAACAGACTGCCTGGATGGTTTATGCCACCCAGGCAGTCTGTTTTTTGGATATATTCCCGCAGAAAACTACGCCGTCCAAACCCCTTTTTCGCTCGGACGGGTAACAAACGCGCGACACCCGACGCCGGACTCTCCAAAAGCAGCCATCATCAAACCCTTTACTTTCTCCGCCTCTGACGCCTCGACAAACGCCACCAGCGACGGCCCCGCCCCTGAAAGCGCAACCGCCCCGCAGCCTTTGGCCGCCAAATAAGCCGCCTCGCCGCCGGGAATGTGTTTCAGGCGATACGACTGGTGCAGTCTATCTTCCATCACACGCGCCAAAAGCGACAAATCGCCCGCGCGCAACGCTTCCGTCACCAGCACCGCCCGACCAATGTTAAAGACCGCATCACAACGCGAGACCGATTCGGGCAGCACCGCCCGCGCAGATTTGGTGGAGAGTTCCACCTCCGGCTTAACGATAACCAGCGTCAGCGGCGGCAAGTCGAATCGCCGGGCAATAACTTCCTGCCCGTCACCAACCGCAGCCGTCAGCCCGCCTAGAATCGCCGGGGCGACATTATCCGGATGGCCTTCGATATCGGTCGCGATTTTAAGCAAGGCAGCCTCGTCGAGCGGATTTCCAAGCACGGCATTGCCCGCCGCCAGCCCGCCGACAATCGCCGCCGCGCTCGACCCCAACCCGGAGCCAAGCGGAATCTCATTTTGCGCAAAAATACTCACAGAAGCAGGAAGTTTTTGCGCACAAATCTCGAAGACGCGCAGGAAAGACTCGCTCAACAGGTTCGAAGGCGAATCATTCAAGAAGTCTGCACCCTCGCCGCTGGCGTGATAATGCAGGCCGGCAGGCCCGGAAGAATCGACATCAACGCGGACATAATTCCACAAATCGAGCGCCAAACCGAGACAGTCAAACCCAGGCCCCAGGTTGGCCGAGGTTGCAGGGACATGAATGTAATGAATTAATTTCACAACCGAAAGCATAATCGAACAAGTCATTCTAAACAAGATCCAGTCACCAGATTTTTCAAACCCATGCAATCAGATGCCAACGAATAGTAGCGCGCTACATTGTTAGATTGCTTGACAAACAGAAAAAAGATGATAATATAAGCCTAGCCAGAACAGCGATATAAACGCTAGGAAAACCCTGATAACGCCGAACGACCTGGACAGTATCTCGACAGTATGTAATAAATATTAACAAACACACCCGCTTTACTCGCTTTATTGCCAAATCCCTTTTCATGGCGAACATCTGCGCTCTGGCGCAGTCTCGCCGCTCACATATAAGGAGGTGATGCATACAGCAGGTAAACAAGGATAAAAGACCCGCACAGCAGTATCGACCACCCTACACACTTTGAAGAAGCGCGTCTTGGACGCTTCAAAAACCTTCAGTATCTTTCAAAAAGGAGAAAGAGAAATGAAAAAGAACGCTTTAACCCTGATTAGCCTTCTGCTAATCGCTGCTTTTGCCCTGGCCGCCTGTGGCGCCCCGGCGACAGAAGCCCCCGCCCAGCCCGCTGAGCCGGCCGCTCCCGCCGAACCGGCTGCTCCCGCCGAAGAACCGGCTGCCCCGGCTGCTCCCGCTGAAGCCGATGGCAAATTGGTCATCTGGGCCGACGACACCCGCGCCCCCATCCTGCAACGGCTGGCCCCCAAGGTTCTCGAAACCTACAATCTCGAACTCGAAGTTGTGCTCAAGGCTGAGCTGCGTGATGACTTCCAGGTAGCTGCCCCGGTTGGCGAAGGCCCCGACATCCTGTTCGGCGTTGCGCACGACCAGGCTGGCGCGTTGGTCACCAACGGCCTGCTGGCTGAAGTTGACCTCGGCGACAAGGCCGACCTGTTCTCGGAAGTTGCCAAAGGCGCCTGCACCTTTGATGGCAAACTGTACTGTATGCCTTACGCCACTGAAAACATTGGCTTCTTCTACAACACCGACCTGGTCGAGACCGCTCCCGCCACCTGGGACGAAGTTATCGCCATTGGTGAAGCCCTCAAAGCCGAAGGCAAAGTCACCTACGTCATGGCCGTCACCGGCACCACCTACGACCTGTACCCGCTCTTCACATCTTTCGGTGGTTACATCTTCGGCCGCACCGCCAACGGCGACTGGAACGACCAGGACCTCGGTGTTGACAGCCCCGGCATGATTGCCGCCGCTGCCTTCATGCGCGAGAATGTCGAAAATGGCAACTTCCCCACCGACTGGGATTGGGGCAACAACCATGCCCTGTTTGAAACTGGCGAAGCCGCCTTCATCATGGCCGGCCCGTGGGCCCTCGACCGCATTGGCGAATCTGGCATTCCGTATGCCATTGCCGAAGAGTTCCCGGCTGGCCCCGCTGGCCCCGGCGCTCCCTTCGCTGGCACCCAGGGTATTTACATCAACGTCCAGAGCGACAACGTCCTGCTGGCTCAGGCCTTCCTGACTGAGTTCGTTGCCAGCGAAGAAGTCATGCTGGAACTGTACGAAGTTGGTCTC
This sequence comes from Anaerolineales bacterium, assembly GCA_046484545.1. GTDB lineage: Bacteria > Chloroflexota > Anaerolineae > Anaerolineales > Villigracilaceae > UBA8950. Next base: position 2,517 of record JAWOIR010000013.1, on the reverse strand, counting down.
CGCCCCTCGGCTTACCTGCCCGTGCTTGAAATGACCGACAATCCCGACCTGCTGGCCATGGGTCTGGCTGGCTCGAACGCTGTCATGATGCCCGCTCTCCCCGCGATGGGTTCGGTTTGGGGTAACTGGGACAGCGCTGTTGTCCTGACCCGCGACGGCACCCAGGACGCCGAAACCGCCCTGACTGAAGCCGCCACCAGAATTCGCGACCTGATTGCCAACCCGATGACCGGCATGGTCAACGTTCCTGGCGCCTACCAGGCCGCCGCTGGCTGCCCGGGCGATTGGCAGCCTGAATGCCCCGAGACCGCAATGACCCAGGGCGATGATGGCCTGTGGTACTCCGGTCCCTTCGAACTGCCCGCTGGCGACTATGAATTCAAGGTTGCCCTGGATGGTTCCTGGACCACCAACTACGGTGTTGATGGCGAGTCGGACGGCCCGAACTACGCTCTGACTCTGGATGCTGACAGCAATGTCTCGTTCATCTTCGACCCTGAGACCAAACTGCTCACCTGGGAAATCGAATAAAAAGTACCAAGTAACAACCAACAAGGATGCCGGGTTTATCCCGGCATCCTTTCGACTATAATATTCATAGTTCCCCCAAGCACTCATTTTAGTTTTTGTAGATTACCCTGTTTTTCCTCAAACATTCAGGAGGCCGATATGGCAAGTTCAGAACAGGACAAAGACAGGAAACAAGCATCAGGATTTCCATTTGGATTCCTGATGCGTTTGATTCTCATCCTGGCTTTCGATGTTGGCGCAATCTGGTTTATCCAAAATGCGCTCTCTTTGGGTTTCACCTGGTTAGCAATCGTGCTCGGTTTCATCACCGTGATGTTCAATGTGATATTCCTCTTGCCTAGGGCCTATCCGTTACGGTGGATGGCAATCGGGTTGGGTTTCATGATATTACTAACCATCTACCCGATGCTTTTCACCATCTACATTGCTTTTACCAATTATGGCGATGGACACCTGCTGACAAAAGAACAGGCCCTTCCCATCATTGAGAAACAGCGCTTCCTGGCAGAAGAGGGCGCGACCTTCTCCTGGACGGCCTACCGGGCCGAGGATGGGCATTATGCCCTCTGGCTGGTAGATCCCAGCGGGAACACCTTTGTTGGGAAGCAGGGCGAGGAAATCATCCCGACCCAGCCTGGCGACCCCGGTATCGGGCCAGCCGACTCCAGGGGCATCCCAGAGAGCATCGACGGCTACACCCGCCTGAATGCCCTGCGCGCCGCCGCCGATAAACAACTGACTGAAATTATCTTTGGCGTTGAAGATGGCATTGCCGTTCAAATCGTATCCCCAAGCGAGGCAGCAGCCTACCAACAACGTTTCCACTACGACCCTGAAACCGACACCATGCTTGACTTGTCCAACGGGAACGTTTACAACAACGTCCAGGGAACCTTTACAACCTACGATGGCAAAACCATCAGGCCCGGGTTCCGCGCCGAAATCGGTTTTAAAAACTTTATCAATTTTTTTACCAGTCCTGCCCTGCGTGGCCCACTGGTCACCATCCTGATTTGGAACTTCATCTTCCCCCTGGTTAGTGTGCTCTCAACCTTCTCGTTGGGCCTGACCATTGCCATCATGTACAACGACAAGGATTTCCCCTTCAAGAAAATTATCCGCACCTTGTTGCTGGTTCCGTACACCATTCCAAGTGTTGTCACCATCCTGATTTGGCGCGGTATGCTCAACCCTGAGTTTGGTATCGTCAACCGGATGCTGAACGACACGATTGGCATTGCGCCACCCTGGACAATCGAAGCCTTCTGGGCGCGGGCAGCCATCCTGCTGGTCAACCTCTGGCTGGGTTTCCCCTACATGATGTTGATTACCAGCGGCGCGCTGCAATCCATCCCCTCTGACTTGTACGAAGCCGCCACCATCGATGGCGCAGGCGGCTGGCAAAAATTTGCAAGCATCACCCTGCCGCTCCTGCTCGTGGCAGTTGGCCCCCTGCTGATTGCCTCCTTTATTTTCAATTTCAATAACTTCGGTCTCATTTACCTGTTCATTGGAGGCGGGCCACCCATACCGGGCGCAAGCACCCAGGCAGGTTATACCGACATCCTGATTAGTTACGTTTATAACCTGGCTTTTGAAAGCGGCGGGCGCGGCGTACAATACGGCCTGGCGGCAGCCATTTCCTTCCTGCTCTTCTTCATTGTCGGCACCATTACCCTGCTGCAATTCCGCTTCACCAAAATGTGGGAGGAGGTAAGTGAAAATGTCTAATATCACCACCGCAAAACAACCTGGTCTGCTGGCTTCGCAAAAATTCCAAAAACGATTGAGCGTGTTCGTACGGCTCATCATAGCACTCTTCCTGATTGCCTTTGCCGTTTTCCCTGTCTTGTGGATTGTCTCAGCCTCTTTCGATAACTCCAACTCCCTGTCCGGTCAGACTTTAATTCCTCAAAATGCCGGCATCAAAAACTTTGAGCGTCTCTTCAACATGGACCCAACCTTCCGGTTTGGCGAACTAAATTA
>JAWOIR010000436.1:0-3072 GCA_046484545.1 Anaerolineales bacterium | reverse complement strand
TGCGCCAACTGGCGCTAATCGCCGCCATCAAGCAAATGGAAGCCCAAAATGGGCAGTTTATCATCGCCAGCCACTCGCCCATCTTGATGGCTTATCCGGGCGCGGAGATTTTCTGCTTTGACGAGGCGCGTATTAAAAAAGTGGACTTCAACGACCTTGAGCATGTGCGTTTGATGCGCGATTTCCTGAATAATCCAGAAGCATTTTTACGGAATTTATAAGCAACTTCCCATGGGGGATGAGCAAAAACCGACTCTTTGGGAATTCCCGTGGTAAGTACCCAAAATGCGACCTTCTTCACGGCAAATGTCAGAGAACCAACAGCAAGAAACAATCAGGTAAGGTAAAATAATGAAATGACAGACGAATTTGATATTTTACATCCTCAACCATTGTTGATAGTTGTTTCCGGCCCTTCGGGCGTTGGCAAGGATACTGTCTTGCAGCGCATGAAGGAGCGCGAACTGCCCTTTCACTTTGTGGTCACAGCCACCACCCGTCCGCGCCGCTCCAATGAAGTACACGGGGTGGATTACTTCTTTGTCACCAAGGAAGAGTTTGCCCGCATGATTGACGAAGACGAACTGCTCGAATATGCCATCGTCTATAACGATTACAAAGGCATCCCCAAACAGCAGGTGCGCGAGGCCCTGGCAAGCGGCAAGGATGTCATCATGCGCATCGACGTGCAGGGTGCGGCCACCATCCGCAAACTTGCGCCGGAGGCCATCCTGATTTTCCTGACCACCGAGAGCGCTGACGAACTGGTGCATCGCCTTGAGACGCGCAAGAGCGAGACGGCTGAAAGTTTGAGCCTGCGCATTGCCACAGCGCGCCAGGAATTGAAGCGGGTGGACGATTTCGATTACGTCGTCATCAACCGTGAGTTTTTCCTGGATGAGACAGTCGATACCATCCGCGCGATTATTTCCGCCGAACATCATCGCGTTGCGCCGAGAAAAGTGAGCCTTTAATGTACGAACAAGACCAGTATCCCGAAAGCAATTATCCACCTCCGCAGCCCGCCAGGCTCGAACTGCCGCAGATTGTTCCGTATGTGACCTATTCCATTTTGGGGCTGACCGTTTTGGTTTATCTTGCTCAAATGTTGAGCGAGGCCCTCCTGGGAGGCGACATTCCGGCCTATTTCGGCATGAAAATCAACGAATTTATCGTCGCCGGGGAATTATGGCGATTATTTACCCCCGCCTTATTACACGGCTCGATTTTGCACATCGGCTTCAATATGTATGCCCTCTTTATCTTCGGCACCGGGCTGGAGCGATTCTTCGGGCATGGTCGCTTTCTCATGCTTTACCTGGCGGGCGCGTTTGCCGGCAATGTGTTTTCATTCCTGATTACGCCCAACCCTTCGCTGGGGGCTTCGACGGCTGTCTTTGGGCTGATTGGCGCGCAGGCGGTTTTCCTTTACCGCCATCGGGAATTGTTCGGCGAACAGGCGCGCTCGTCTCTGCAAAGCATCCTGTTTATTGCCGGAATCAATTTTGTGATTGGCCTGCAACCGGGGATTGACAACTGGGGACACCTGGGCGGTCTGCTCGGCGGACTGATTTTCGCCTGGTTTGGCGGCCCGAAACTGATTGTCGAGGGTTTGTATCCGCATTTGCAGATTAAAGACGAGCACGGCAATATCCAGGCGGCAACAGCGACCCTGATTGTGCTGTTTATCTTCGGCATGTTGACCATCATCGGCATGGGGGTCTTTGGTTTTACCTTATAGATTGTGTTAAAATTCACAATTCGTGTCAAGAAACTTTCCTGGCTTTGGCTTATTACCCATTCTCAAAAACGAGGTGCATAACTCATGAAACAAATTTGTGTTGTTGGCGTTGGATATGTCGGTCTGGTGACCGGCGCGTGCTTTTCAGACCTGGGCAACCGGGTTATCGCCCTGGATGTCGACCCGGAACGCGTTGCAAATCTCAAAAAGGGCATCATGCCCATCTACGAGCCGGGCCTGGAAGAACTGGTGCGCCGCAACGTCAACGCCGGGCGGCTTTCGTTTACCACCGATTACGCTGAAGCACTCGAAGATTGCGAATTTGCCTTCATAGCGGTTGGAACCCCTTCCGGCGTAAACGGCGAGGCCGATTTGCAATATGTGGCGTCGGCGGCTACATCCATTGCTAAAAACATGAAGGCCCCGCTGATTATTATCAACAAATCCACCGTGCCGATTGGCACCGGTGACTGGGTGGCCGACATCGTCAAGCGCGAACTGCCCCAGCCGATTGATTTCGCGGTCGTCTCCTGCCCCGAATTCCTGCGCGAAGGCTCGGCGATTGGCGATTTCATGCAGCCGCACCGCAATGTGATTGGCTCCTTCGACCTGGATGCTGCCAATAAAGTCGCCCAACTGCACTTGCCGCTGCGCGCGCCGATTGTCATTACCGACCTGCGTACCGCTGAAATGATTAAATACGCATCCAACGCCTTCCTGGCGACCAAGATTTCGTTCATCAACGAAATTGCCGAAATCTGCGAAGCCTATGGCGCGGATGTCAAGGAAGTTGCTGCCGGGATGGGTTACGATGCCCGCATCGGACGCCACTTCCTGGATGCCGGTCTCGGCTGGGGCGGCTCGTGTTTCCCGAAAGATGTGCTGGCTCTGGCCTACATGGCCGAGGAAAAAGGTCTTGACCCGCGCATCCTGAATATGGTCACGGATGTCAACTACGACCGCCGCAAATCTGTCGCGCGCTGGACCGAAGAACTGCTCGGCGGTTCGGCACAGGGCAAGACCGTCGGCCTGCTTGGCCTGGCCTTCAAACCCAACACCGACGATATGCGCGACGCCCCAGCAATTGATATTGCCCAGGCCCTGACCGCCTCTGGCGCCACTGTGCGCGCCTACGACCCGGTCGCCATGGACGTGGCCACCCCTATTCTGCCCGCCGTCCAAATGTTCAAAGACCCCTACGAAATGGCAAAAGGCTGCGACGCGCTCGTCGTTGTCACCGAGTGGAACGAGTTCAAACAACTCGACCTGCAAAAAATTAAGAACCTGCTCGAAACCCCCATCATCATGGATGGTCGCAACATCTACGACCC
>JAWOIR010000368.1:0-13795 GCA_046484545.1 Anaerolineales bacterium | reverse complement strand
CCCGATTGACCAGCAAGCCTTCATGGCCGGCTACATCGGCGCGCTGGTGACAGAAAACTTTTATGAAATCGGCGCCGTATTGCGAAAAGACTCCCCCGAAGCCCATATTATCAAGAGAAGCATACGCACCGGACGCACCGTCGGCGGGCGGGCCTTTGACCAGGTCTTCGCGGTCGGGCTGCCCGGGGGCGAGATTCTCCACCAAAACGGCCAGGCGGCGCGGGGTGGCGTGAACCGTGACGGAACCATGCTCGAGGCGCAACTCCGCCAGCCATGCCGGGACTTTTTCGCGCAGTTGCGATAAAGCCGAGTCCACATCCGCTGCGGGGAGTTCTTCGGTTCCGATTTCAAGGACGAAGGACGAAGGACGAAGGACGGATGCAAAGACGGGAGACTCGGTCTTTCGTCCTTCGTCTTTGGTCTCTTTCAGGAGGGGGTATTCCAGTTCCTGCCTCTGCTCCAAATACGCCAGGGCTACTTTGCGGGCCAGGTCGCGCATTTTGCCGAAACTGGCCTGGCGCTCGGTCAGGCTGACGGCGCCGCGCGCATCGAGGATGTTGAAGGTGTGCGAAGATTTCAGGACGTAATCGTGGGCGGGGAGGACGAGTCCCTGCGCGAGGCAGGCTTCGGCTTCGGCCAGGTAGAGTTCGTACATCTGGCGGGCGCGGGCCACGTCGGCGATTTCATAGTAATACTTGGAATGTTCGTACTCCTCGCGGCGGCGGATTTCACCGTAGGAGATTTGTTCGTTCCAGGGTTCGTTCCAGATGCCGCTGGCGTTGTTGAGCGCAATCAGGATGCGGTCGAGGCCGTAGGTCAGTTCGACGGCGACCGGGTCGAGGGCCACGCCGCCGACCTGTTGGAAGTAGGTGAACTGGGTGATTTCCTGGCCGTCGAGCCAGACTTCCCAGCCCAGTCCCCAGGCTGAGATGGCGGGCTGTTCCCAGTTGTCTTCGACAAAGCGGATGTCGTGCTGGCGCGGGTCGATGCCGATGGCTTTGAGCGAGTCGAGGTAGAGTTCCTGCGGGTTGCCGGTATCGGGCTTGAGAATGACCTGGTACTGGTAGTGCATCTGCAGGCGGTTGGGGTTTTCGCCGTAGCGACCATCGTCGGGGCGGACGGAGGGTTCAACATAGGCGACGCTCCACGGCTCCGGGCCGAGCACGCGCAGGAAGGTGGCCGGGTTCATCGTCCCCGCGCCGACCTGGGTGTAGTAGGGCTGCCAGATGAGACATCCGCGCGAGGCCCAAAATTCTTGCAGTTGGATGATGATGGATTGGAAGGTGTGAGGCATTTTTGGATTTCCGATTTTGGATTTTAGATTGATGATTGCGGGGGGATTATACCGTGAAAGTAGAACACATAAAAAACCTACCTACCGTTCGGTAGGTTTTTTGATATAATACCCGCATGGACTTCTCCCTCTCCCCCGAACATAAAATGACCCGGAAAATGGTACGCGATTTCGCCCAGAAGGAAATTGCGCCGGTCATCAAGGACTATGACCGCAAACAGGAACCCATGCCCTTCATGCTCCCGCGCATGGGTGAATTGGGGATTTTGGGCATCTGCTTCCCGACCCGCTACGGCGGCCAGGGCATGGATTACCTGTCGCTTGGCCTGGCCTGCGAGGAACTCGAAGCGGTCGATAGCGTCATGCGCGTTGCGATGTCCGTCCACACCGGGCTGTGCGCGATGACCCTCTTCCAATGGGGCACGGAAGAGCAGAAGCGGCGTTTGCTGACGCCCATCGCCAGTGGAGCCAAAATCGGCTGCGGCGCGTTCACCGAATCCGGCATGGGGTCGGACGTGGCGTCCATGCAGACCTCCGCCCGCTGGGACGGCGATGCCTACATCCTGAACGGTGAAAAGATGTGGATTTCGTTGGCCGGCCTGGCCGATTACGCCCTGGTGACAGCCCGCACTGACTTCGCGGCGGCCAAACCATCGCAAGCCTTATCCACCTTTTTGGTCGATTTGCACAGCCCCGGCGTGACGCGCGGCAACCTGCATGGAAAACTTGGTATGCGCGCCGGTTCAACTGGCTGGATTGCCTTTCAGGATGTGCGCGTGCCGCTTGAAAACCGCATCGGCGAGCAGGGCGAGGGCTTCAAAATCACCATGTCGGCCTTCGACCATGGACGTTATACTGTGGCGGCGGGCGCGGTCGGTATCATCCGCGCTTCGTTGGCGGCCAGCAGCGCCTACGCCCGCGAGCGGGTGGCTTTTGGCAAGCCGATTGGCGAATATCAACTCATCCAGCAGAAAATCGCCCAAATGGCGCAGGATTATGAGATTGCGCGCCTTTTGTACTGGCAGGTCGGCTGGATGAAGAACCTCGGCCAGCGCCCGACCCTGCAAACTTCGTATGCCAAGAAATTCGCCACCGAAGCCGCTTTCGAGGCCGCAAACCAGGCCATCCAGGTGCATGGCGCGTACGGTTTCAGTGACGAATACGACCTCGAGCGCCACCTGCGCAACAGCCGCGGCGCGATTATTTACGAAGGCAGTTCCGAAATCCAGACCCTCATCCAGGCCGGTTACGCCCTCGGCGAGCGGAAGGATAAGCCCCTGCGCTGTGAACTTCCTGCTTATGACGAAACACTCTGGCAGGAGTAGAACTTTTATCGAACCGCTAAGGGCGCGAAGAGCGCGAAGTTTAATAGCTTTTCTTAGCGTCCTTAGCGGGCTTGGCGGTTCGTTTTAGAGAATAACCCTTCCACCAAAGGAGGAAACGTGAAAATTGTCGTCTGTGTCAAGCAAACCCCCGATTCCGAGGCCAAGTTAACGGCCCAGGACGGGCAGCCATCCTGGGGCGACGCGCCCCTGGTCATCAACCCTTTTGACGAGTACGCAGTCGAGGGCGCGCTCCAGCAAAAGGAAGCCGTCGATGCCAGCGTAACCGCCCTGTGCATCGGCCCGGATTCGGCCCGCGATGCGCTCAAACACGCCCTGGCAATGGGTGCGGACGAGGCCATCCTGGTCAGCGACCCGGCCCTCGACGAACTCGACTCCGCCGGGGCTGCCCGCGTCCTGGCCGCCGCCATCCAGAAAATCGGCGACGCCGACCTGGTCTTCTTTGGCCGCCAGACCATCGACAACGGCACCGGCCTCGTCCCGGCCCAGGTGGCGCGCGTCCTCGGCTGGCCGCTGCTCAGCCTGGTCGGCGCGATGACCATCGAGGGCGGCGAAATCAAAGCCGAGCGCACCATCGAAGAAGGCAAACAGACCGCCCGCGCCAAAACCCCCGCTGCCCTGAGCATCATGCAGGGCGTTGGCGAACCGCGCTACCCGTCCTTCATGGGCATTCGCAAAGCCGGCAAGGCCACCATCCCGGTCTGGACTCTCGCCGACCTGGGCATCGAAGCCCCGGCGCAGGTCGTCCGCCGCACAGAACTGCTCAACCCGCCCGTGCGCGACACGAAATGCGAAATCATCAGCGGTGAAAGCCCGGCGGAAATTGCCGAGGCCCTGGCCGACAAAATCCTGGCGGAGAAAGTCTTATGAACACCTGGGTATATATCGACCACTTCAACGGCCAGCCCGCCCCCGCCTCCTGGGAGGCCCTCGGCCTGGCCAAGACTTTCGGCGCGGCGACCGCCCTCGTTTTTGGGCAGGATGTCGAAGCCGTAGCAAAAACCGCTTTGGAATATGGCGCGGATTCCGTGTTAATGGCCGACGACCCGGCCCTGGCCGTTTTCAGCCCGGAGGCCTTTTCTTCCACCCTGGCCGCGCTCGTATCGGACTCACCCCCGGCCTTGATTCTGCTCCCGACCACCATCCGCACCCGTGAAATCGCCGCCATGCTCTCCATTGACCTTGCCACCGGCGTGCTGGTCGATGTCACCGGCCTCGAACTGGACGGCGAAACCGTTATCGCCACCCGCCCCGTTTACGAGGGCAAACTGCTCGAAAAGACGACCTGCTCGGCCACGCCGCAACTCGTCACCCTGCGCGCGCGTGCTTTCCCAAAACCGACTCCAGAAGCCGGACGCGGCGGCGAAATCAAGAAAGTCGCTGCCGTGGCTGACGGCGCTGTCACGGTCGAGGACTTTGTCTCCGGGCAATCGGGTGTCAGCCTGACCGACGCCGGGGTGGTCGTCGCCGGTGGACGCGGCGTCAGCAACGACCCGGCGGAGGGCTTCCGCATGATTGGCGAACTGGCCTCCGTGTTGGGCGGCGCAGTCGGCGCCTCGCGCGCTGCCGTGGATGAGAATTACATCCCCTACGCCAACCAGGTCGGGCAGACCGGCAAAGTCGTCTCACCAGACCTTTATATCGCGGCCGGTATTTCCGGAGCCATCCAGCACATGTCGGGCATGCGCTCCAGCAAAGTGATTGTCGCCATCAACAAAGACCCCGAAGCACCCATCTTTCAGGATTCCCAATATGGCGTGGTCGGCGATTTGTTCACCATGGTTCCGGCCCTGACGGAGGCGTTCAAGAAGAAACTGGGCAAGTAATTTCCGCCAAAACGATTGCAAGGCGAGAAGGCAATTCTCAATATGCAGCGTAAGCGTTCACAGGGGATGGGGCCAATTTGTCGGTACAGCCCGGATGTTTACATCCGGGCTGTTTGCGCAACGACCGCTTAGCGGGCTAAACTTCGTTTTTTTAGCCGTCTTCAGACGGCTTCTTTCATTAGCCCGGAGTTTTAATAATCGAACCGCGAAGAGCGCAAAGAGCACGAAGTTTTTAAGGTTTTCTTAGCGTTCTTTGCGAACTTGGCGGTTCAAATATCTGAAAGTTACCGCAAAAATTAAAAGTGTCCGGTGATGAATTTTGTGATAATATCCTGCGCTTGAAGGAAACCTTTTAACCACCCATTGGAGAACCTATGTGGACCATTAAGAATAAGTACGTTGTATTAGTAGGCGCTTTGCTGGCCCAGGTAACTATTGCGGGCTTATATGCCTGGAGCATATTTGGCAGGGCCCTTGAAGTGGAAAGGGGATGGGGTCCAAATGAGATTTTGTTTCCTTACGCGTTAGCACAATTTGTCTTTGCTTTCAGCACCTTGTTCTCCGGCTGGCTGGTTGACCGAAAGGGTCCGCGGATTGCCCTCATTATCGGCGGGTTGTTGTATGGCGGCGGGTTAATCTTATCTTCATTCATCACTTCCCCAATTCCATTGTACATAACCTATGGCGTGTTATCCGGCGCAGGGGTTGGGTTTGTTTACGTTTGCCCCCTGGCAACATTAATCAAGTGGTTTCCCAACAATCGGGGGATGATTACGGGCTTGTCAGTTGGCGTTTTCGGCGGCGGCAGTATCATTTTTCAAAGGGTCATCTCAGGCTTCTTGACGATTACAGATGTCGCTGGCACATTCTTATACCTGGGGGCCATCTCCATGGTGTTAATCCTGGCAGGCGCCATGCTGACAAATAATCCAGTCGACTTTGTAAAGAAAGCCAATGAAAAGGCAGAAGGGGATTACACGACTGGAGAGATGGTCAAGACCGGTAAATTTAAATTGGTTTGGGTGATGTACTGGTTGGCTGTGATACCTGGCTTGCTTGTTCTTGGTGCCGCAAAAAATATCGGTATTGAGGTGGCAGGGCTTGAGGCGGCAGCCGCTGCTTCCATAATATCCATTCTGGCTATATCAAATGCGGGAAGCAGGCTGGTATCAGGAACATTGTCCGATAAGTTAGGCACCCTCAATGTGTTGAAAGCGATATTCGTCATTACCATTGTCGCTTTACTGTTCTTGAGCTTTTTGGCCCAATTCTCACTATTCTTCTATCTTGGGGTTATCGGCGTGGCTGTTGGTTATGGCGGTTTCCTGGCCTTATTCCCAACCTTTACAAACCAGGAATTTGGTTCCTTTCGCTATGCTTCGAATTACGGCGTTGTCTATCAAGCCTATGGCCTGGCAGCATTATCGGGTATTTTCTTAAAGTCTTTGGTGGGAAGTTATACAAATACATTCATCTTTTCTACCATTGCAGTTGCCATCGGCCTCGCTATAGCATTTATGATAAAAGAGAGAAAATCCGAGTCCGTCGCTGAACAAAAAGCGGCATAGACAAAGGCCTTGCAAGAATCATAACCCAAATAGAAATGTCAGGTCATTGACATTGGTTCCGCTTGGGCCGGGTTGCAGCAGGTCGCCGAGCGGCGCGAAAAAGTGATACGAATCATTGCGTTCGAGAAACGCGTCCGGGTCGAGATTCAACGCCCGGGCGCGTTCTTGCGCCTCAGGGCTGACGACCGCTCCGGCGGCGTCGGTTGGGCCGTCTTCGCCGTCGGTGGCCAGGGTGATGAGTAATACGTCCTCCAGCCCGGCCAGTTCGCGCACGGCGGCCAGGGCCAGTTCCTGGTTGCGTCCGCCCCGGCTTGTTCTGCGTGTAGCCTTGTTGTTATCGCTATTGTTTCTTGCTTGCTTTCCCTCGTCATTTTCCACACGCCCGCCATGCAGGGTGACGGTCGTCTCCCCGCCCGCCAGCATGCAGAAAGGGCGAGGAATGGATTTGACGGAGTCCGATAAAAAGGTGCACAGTTCTTTTGCCACATCGCGGGCTTCGCCCTGCCAGGTATCGCCCAGGAAGAGCGGATGAAAGCCCTCGGCTTTGGCCTGCGCCAGGGCCGCTTGCGCTGCCTGGGCGTTGCTGCCGACGATGACATTTTCGACGCGCGCGAATATTTCATCACCCGGCTTGGGGGTTTCGGGTGCATTTTCCAAGGTTCTGACAACCGCAGCCGGCACTTTTTTTGTTAAAGCATATTTTTCCAGTACAGACAGCGCGTCGGCTTTGGTGCTTGGGTCGGGGGCGGTTGGGCCGGAGGCGATGGATTCGAGCGGGTTGCCAACCACGTCTGAGATGAGATAACTGACCACCCGCGCCGGATAGGCCGCCCGTGCCAGCCCGCCGCCCTTGACGCGGTCGAGGTGGCGGCGCAGGGTGTTGATTTCGTCGATGCGCGCGCCGCAGGCCAGCAGGGCTGAAGTGAGAGTCTGCAAATCGTCGAGGGTTAGGCCGGAGTGCGGGGCGGTCATCAGGGCCGAGCCGCCGCCGGAAATCAGGCAGAGCAGCAGGTCGGATTCGCCCAGTTTCCCGGCCAGTTCGAGGGCGCGCTGCCCGGCCCGCAGGCTGTTAGCGTCTGGGACGGGGTGTCCGCCGGGGATAATCTCGAACCCAGCCTGGGCGTGGACGGGAGCCTGTTTTGGAATGAGCAGGCCAGAGTGAGCGCGTTTCGCGAGGCGAGGGGTCAGGGCGGCGACCATGCCGGGGGCGGCTTTGCCAAGTCCAAGCACGAAGATGTCCCCATGCACCTGATTGAGAGTTTCAGCCAGATCCGGGTAGGCCAGGTTTTTGGGCAGGACGGCATGGATGGCGGACGCCAGGATGCGCGCCACCGCCGCGCCGCGTGGATGCTGGCGCAGGCTGTGGGTCAGGAAGCGTTCGGGGTTCATATTGTTATGCTATCATGCTGATAAAATTGCGGCAAGGAGGCTGCCATGAGCAAACCGAAAGTTTTTGTGACCCGTGTGATTCGTGACAAGGGATTGAATTTGGTGAAAGAGTTTTGTGACGCCGAAATCTGGCCGGAGGAATTGCCGCCGAGCCGCGAGGTCTTGCTGGAAAAAGTGCGCGGCGTGGAGGGGATTTTATGTCTGCTGACCGATAAAATTGACGCCGAAGTGCTGGATGCCGCCGGGCCGCGATTGAAAGTCGTCAGTAATCATGCGGTTGGGTTCGATAATATCGTCGTGGCTGATGCCACTGCGCACAGAATCCCGGTCGGCAATACGCCCGATATCCTGACCGATGCGACTGCTGATTTTGCCTTTGCGCTGCTGATGGCCGCCGCGCGGCGCGTGACCGAGGCCGAGCGTTACTTACGGGCCGGCAAGTGGGTGACCTGGGGGCCTTCGATGCTGTTGGGTGTGGATATGGTCGGGAAGACGCTGGGGCTGGTGGGCTTTGGGCGCATCGGGCAGGCGGTTGCCAAACGCGCCAGCGGGTTCGAGATGCCCGTCATTTACCACGACCCGACCGCGCAGCCTGTGCCGGGCTTACAGGCGGAAGCGGTTGCCAGTTTGGATGAATTGCTGCGCAAATCGGATTTCGTTTCGCTGCATGTGCCGCTGACCGAGGCCACCCGCCGCATGGTGAATGCTGATTTTCTCTCAAAAATGAAGCCGAATGCGGTGCTGGTCAATACTGCGCGCGGCGGCGTGCTCGACCAGGATGCGCTGTATGCCGCCCTGAAAAACAAGCAAATTTTTGCCGCCGCCCTGGATGTGACCGACCCGGAGCCGTTACCGTTGGATAGTCCGCTGTTGACGCTGGAAAATTGTGTGATTGCTCCGCATATCGCCAGCGCGAGTGAACAAACGCGTGATGATATGGCTTTGCTGGCTGCTGAGAATTTGATTGCCGGGTTGAAAGGCGAGCGTTTGCCACATTGTGTCAACCCGGAAGTATATGCCGATGTTTAATGTTGAAAGTTGCAGGCTCTTTGGGAATCCCGGTGACAAGTTCCCGCATTTTAGGGTATGAGCGCGCGTACGCGCGCTCATACCCTAAAATGCGGGCTTCCTCATGGCAAATATCCAAGAACCAAGTTGAAGATAGGATAGTTGGATTTTGGATGTGGTAATTGGATGGGTTACGGGGTGTCTTCATCCTTTTCGCGCAATTTGCGCATGCGCTCGCTGAGTTCCTGGGTTTCTTTGTCGCCTTTGAAAAAATCAAGCGGCTGGTTGTCCTTCTTGAACCATTTTATTTCGCTGCGACCAAAGCCGCGCACAGCGGCCAGCATGAGTGCGTTCGAGAGAACGACAATAATAACTACCAGGGCAATGACCAGCCAGATTTTGTCAGGATTCATCTCGGCTCCTTGTCCTGGCCTCTTCGAGCAAGGCGGGTAATTGTGACCAATCGCGCAAGATTGCGTCGGCGTTTGCTTCCTGTGCGCCGTTTTCGCTGACAAGAATCGAGAACATGCCAAGTTCGCGGGCAGCCAGGGTGGTGCGCGGCATATCGTCCAGGAGCACGCAGTTGCGCGGGTCGGCCTGTCCGGCCAGGCGCAGGGCAATCTCGAAGGAGGCCGGCATGGGCTTGCAGTGCGGCGAAACCGCCAGGATGTCAACCACGCCATCGAAACAGCCCTCCAACCCCAGCGCGGTCAATACCCGTTCGGCGTGTGCTGTGTCGGCGTTGGTAAAGATGAACTTGCGTGCCGGGATGCGCTGGAGCAATTCGCGCAAGCCCGGATTTGGCGCGATATACTCGCCAAGCGGTAGGTCGTGGACAAAGGCCAGGAATTCGGCCTTGTCTATCGGGTAATGGCGTTCCAGTCCGCGCAGGGTGGTGCCGTACTGCTCGAAATAGGCGCGCCGCAGGGCTGTGACCTGGTCGGCAGGGATGCCGAGGCGTTCGCGCATGTAAAGGTCAATGCGCCCGCGAATATCGCGCCATAGTCCGCTGGAGGCCGGGTAAAGGGTATCGTCGAGGTCAATAAACAGGGTTTCGATAGGGGTAGGCATTGTGAGGCTTATTCTACCTTGAACTACAGGCTCTTTGGGAATTCCCGTGACAAGTCCCCGCATTTTGGGGTGTGAGCGCGCGTACGTGCGCTCACACCCCAAAATGCGGCCTTCTTTACGGCAAATATTAGTGAGGCGAACTACAGGTCATGTCTTGTGTTCCCGTGTATAATTTCACTATGAATAAATTTCTTGGCTATCGCTGTTCGCTTTGTGGGGCAGAATACCTGCCCGGCCAGGTGACGTACACCTGTTCGTGTGGCGGCAACCTGGATGTTATGCTCGATTACGAGATGCTCAAGAAAAAATACCAGCCGGACGATTTCCAATCCAGGGATGAGACCAATTTGTGGCGTTACCTGCCGCTGATACCGGTCTCGTTTCCAAAGATTGCGGAGCGGACTCCCCTGAACCTGGCCGGTGGAACCCCGACCATTTACCTGCCGCGGCTGGCAAAAAAACTCGGCATCGAGCAACTTTGGCTAAAGGACGAAAGCCGCAACCCGACAGCGTCCTTTAAGGACCGTGCTTCGGCAGTGGTGGTGGCCCGTGCGATGGAGGCGGGGGCTGAGGTGGTGGTCACTGCTTCGACGGGCAACGCCGGGGCAGCTCTGGCAGGCATGGCGGCGGCGGTTGGGCAAAAGGCGGTCATCTTTGCGCCCAAGACGGCTCCGCCCGCTAAAGTGGCGCAGTTGTTGGTCTATGGGGCGAAGGTTTTGCTGGTGGACGGCAATTACGACCAGGCCTTCGACCTGAGCGTGAAATCCGCCGCTCGTTTTGGTTGGTATTGCCGCAATACCGGCTACAATCCCTTCACGCTGGAAGGTAAGAAGACCGCTGCTTTTGAAATCTGGGAGTGGATGATTGGCGAGTTGGGCATGAGTCGCCGCAAAGCGACCGGTGAATTGACCATTCCTGTCAATCGCTCACGGTTGATGATTTTCGTTTCGGTTGGCGATGGTAACATCATTTCCGGCATCCACAAGGGATTCAAGGATTTGAAAGCCCTGGGCTGGTTGGATACAATGCCGCGCATTATTGGTGTGCAGGCCGAAGGTTCGGCGGCAATTGCCAATGCTTTCAAGGCGCGCGATGAGAAGATTGTGCCGGTTAAGGCCAAGACCCTGGCCGACAGTATCAGCGTTGACCTGCCGCGCGACGGGGTGCGGGCAGTGCGGGCGGCAACGCAGACCGGCGGCATGTATATTACCGTGTCAGACGCCGAGATTTTGACCGCCATAGCGGAACTCGGCTCACAGGGAGTCTTTGCAGAACCTGCCGGGGCGGCGGCTTATGCCGGTGTAACGGCGGCCAAGGCCCAGGGTCTGTTGGACCCGGGCGCACCCGTTTTGGTGGTTAATACCGGAAGCGGGCTGAAAGACGTTCGCGCGGCGATGCTCTCAGTGGAAGACGCGCCGATTATTCCGCCTGATTTGGAGTCGGTTGAAAAGTACCTATGAAACAATGGAGTTCGACATCCCGCTATTTTGCCGGGGTTCTTTTACTGGTTTTCCTGGTTGGTTTTGTGTATTACGCGCGCGAGGCAATCAAGCCGTTTGTCGTTTCGGCGTTTATCGCCTATCTTTTTAACCCGGCGGCGGTTTACCTGTCCGAGAAGACCCGCCTTTCGCGCCGCACGGCGGTGATGATTGTGTATTTCACGGCCATCATCCTGCTTTTTGCCGTGCCAATCAGCGTGACGCCTTTTTTCCTGGACGAACTGGCCGGGATTGGACGTGATTTGGTCAGACTGCTGGGCGATTTTCAAGCAGCCCTGGCTGAACCTTTGGTCTTTATGGGCATGAGCCTGGATATGAGCGAGTTGGGTGAGGCCTTGGGCGGCCTGCGGACGCTGCTCATCACGCCCCTGCCCGAGGATGCCTTTCGGCTTTTGGAATCGACCACTAAGGGGACGCTGTGGTTCCTGGTGATTATTGTGAGCGTGTACCTGTTCCTGGCCTATTGGCCCGCAATGCGCGATTGGGTGTTTAGCCTGGCTCCTGCTTCTGCCCGCGAGGAGGTGCAAACGCTCTACAACCAGGTGCGCAGCGTGTGGATGGCCTACCTGCGCGGCCAGATTTTGCTGATGTTTTTGGTTGGGGTGATTTTTACGATTGCGTGGTACATCCTGGGCATTCCTGGCGCGTTTGTGCTGGGGGTGATTGCAGGCTTGTTCACGCTCGTGCCTGATTTAGGCCCGATTGCGGCGATTGCGCTGACGATGGCGGTCTCGCTGCTGGAGGGGTCGACGTGGATTCCGCTCGATAATATCTGGGTGACGATAATTGTCTTCCTGGTTTATTTCGTCTTGATTAATATCAAGAATATGTGGCTCAGGCCGGTGATTATGGGCCGCAGTGTGCACATGAACGAGGGGGTGGTCTTTGTGGTCATCCTGGTGGCGACTGTGCTCGTCGGTATCCTGGGCGCGCTGTTGGTTGTGCCGGTATTGGCGTCCGGGGCCATCATTCTTAATTATTTGATACGCAAAGTATTGGGCCAGCATCCCTTCGAGAAGGGGACGCCGTTTGTGCGCCCGATTGACCGCCCACAGGAGCCAGAGAGCATTCGGCGCGCGCGCCGTTTTATCAAAAAACATAACAGGAATTAGCTATGAAACCCATCATGTATTCCATTATTGCCCCGATTTATAATGAGTTTGAGAATATTCCAATGCTGTGGGAGCGTATCAGCCAGGTGATGGATTCGACCGGTGAAGCCTGGGAGTTAATCCTGGTGGATGACGGTTCGAGCGACGGCTCGACTGACCGAATCCGCGAACTGGCTGCGAGCGAGGCGCGGGTGCGTCCGGTGATTCTTGCGCGCAATTTCGGACACCAGATTGCTGTTACCGCTGGCCTCGACTATGCGCGCGGGCAGGCCATTGTGGTCATTGATGCCGACTTGCAGGACCCGCCGGAAGTCATCCTCGAACTGGCTGAAAAGTGGAAGGAAGGCTACGAGGTGGTTTATGCGGTGCGCTCGGAGCGCGAAGGCGAGAGTTGGTTCAAACTTTTTACGGCTTCGATTTTCTACCGCCTGATTTATCGCATTACGGATGTAAAAATTCCGCTGGATACGGGCGATTTTCGCCTGATTGACCGCAAGGTGGTGGATGTGATGAATTCGATGCGCGAGCGTCACCGCTTCCTGCGCGGCATGTCGGCCTGGATTGGGTTCAAGCAAGTGGGGGTGGAGTACAAACGCGCGGCGCGGGTGGCCGGGGTGACGAAGTACCCGTTCAAGAAGATGCTGCGCCTGGCGCTGAATGCGATTACCGGTTTTTCGTATTTCCCCTTGCAGGTGGCGACCTATTTTGGATTTATCGCTGCCGGGCTGGCAATTCTGGCGATTCCGGTTGTGACCATCATGCGTCTGGTCGACTCCCAATTTTTCGAGGGCCAGACCACTACGTTGATTTCTGTGCTATTCCTGGGCGGGGTGCAGTTGATTTCGCTCGGTATCCTGGGTGAGTACATCGGGCGGATTTATGACGAAGTCAAGGGGCGTCCGTTGTATGTAGTCAGTGAAGGGCCGGATTCGGTGTCCAGTGAGCAGTAGGCAGTATTCAGTGAGCAGTGTTCAGTGAAACAGGCTGGGAAATCCCCGGTCTGTTTTTTTATTCTCAATTCGATTTGCGAAGGTCGAATATCGGATATCAGTTGCTACGGCAATCCTTTAAATCCCCGCGCGCGCCAGGATGTGAATCTCTCCCAGCCGATGTTCGAGAGCATCAGAGTCATGCCAAAGCCAATTAAAACGCAGGTGATGAAGAAGAAGGCAACTTCTTCGATGGGCAGGATGCCGAAGAAGTTGATGCCCAATGTTTGTTCTTTGGAGATTTGCCAGGTGGTGGCGTTCAGGGCGACGATGTCGGTCAGGGACAGGTACAGGCCGGGGACAAAGATAGCCCAGAAGACCAGTTTGCGGTAATGCCAGAGAATATCGGCCCCGAAGAGGAATTGGGGGATGATGGGCGGCAGCGCCCAGAAGAAGATGATGCCAAGGTAGTTCCACTCCTCGCCGGCGAAGAAGAATTGGAAGGTGAAGAAAGCCCAGATGGCGATGAGTATCCCGGTTGACCAGTAGACCAGTTTGCGGTTACGTTGGAAGCTTTTGGGGGCGGGCAAGGTCAGGCGTTTTGCCAGCAACCACCACCACAGGCCGACCAGGATTGTCTCGACGATGAAGAAGGTGTATTCTTCGATGGGCACATAACCGATGACGATGCCGGTGACCAGGGCCGGGTTGTAGTACCAGACTCCAGTGGCGACCAGGTAGTTGTCCCAGGGGGTG
>JAWOIR010000237.1:0-26599 GCA_046484545.1 Anaerolineales bacterium | reverse complement strand
AGGCCTTCGACCAGGCCGACAGCGGCGGCGCGCAAAACGGTATGCACCGAGTGGCGTCCAATCATCGGCACGCGCACAAACAGGGTTTCCTTGCGATAGTGCAGGCGCAGGCGGATGCCTTCCAGCCCCATGCTTTCGACGTTGTCGGCCCACAAATCAGCCGCCGGGTCCAGGCCATAGTAGAAGACGCGCGCCTGGGTGCGGGAACGCATCGGGCGGATGAACGGGTCGTCGTAGTTCAGGATGGCGACTCCCTCCGGGGCCGACGGCAGAGCCTCGACCAGTTCGCCCTTGCCTTGGGCAATCGCTTCCTGCGTCCCGGCCCGCTCGGCGTGGACGGTGCCGATATTGTTCAGCACGCCAACCTGCGGCAGGGCAATTTCACATAATTGGGCAATTTCGCCAGGCACGTAAAAACCCATCTCCAGCACGGCATATTGATGGCCGGGGGTCAGGCGCAGCACATTGAGCGGCAGTCCGATTTCGTTGTTAAGGTTCGCCAGGCTTTTGAGCGTCTTGTAGCGTTGGCGCAAAACCTGGGCAATCGCTTCCTTGGTGGTTGATTTGCCAACACTGCCGGTGATGCCGATGACTCGCAGGGACAGTTTGCGCCGCCAAAACGCGGCAATCGTTTGCAGGGCCTGCACCGTATTCCCAACCAGGATGCAAACCGGGACTTCAACTTGCTCATCAACCTGCAAGGCGCTGGCTGAACGCGCATCCAGCAGCGTGGCCTCGATTTCAACCGGGTGCTCAATCAGGGCGGCCACAGCCCCGGCTTTGAAAGCCTGCGCGACATACTCATGCCCATCCACCCGCTCACCCGGAATTGCCACGAACAGCCCGCCGGGAAGCACCTGTCGGGAATCAATCGCCGCCTCGGTGATAACCAGCGGGTTCATCACGGGGCGGAGACCTGTCAGGGCTTCAAGGACATCGGCAAGGGTCAGCATCTCACTCATTATGGGCCAGCCAGTTGCTGGCGAATTCTATCCGGTGGTATATCGAGCAAAACCACCAGCGTTTCGAAAACATCCTTAAACACTGGGGCAGCCAGCAAGGAGGCCCAATCATCAGTAGCAGGTCTCTCAAGCCAAACATAAACCATCAACTGCGGGTCATCCAACGGGCCCCAACCAATAAACGAAGCATTGATTTCGTTCGGGCTATAAAAGCCGGAGGCTGTTGGCACCTGGGCCGTGCCGGTTTTACCCGCAATGCGATAGCCTTCGACCAAACCAAGCGAATCGCTGCGTTCCAGTCCCAACGCCAGCATCTCACTCACGGTGCGGGCCGTTTGCGGCGAAATGGGCGTGCCCAACACCTGGGCTGGTGTATTGGACTGGGCGCCGTTATTGACCATGCCATGCAAGACATGCGGGTAGACCATACGACCCTCGTTCGCCAGGGCCGAGGCAGCAGTCAACATTTGCATGGGGGTCACGGCTACGCCCTGACCAAAGGAGTTGGTTGCCAGGTCAATCAGGTACCAGTCTGAATCGCCGGGGCTTTTCAGGCGGCCAATCGCTTCACCAGCCAGGTCAATGCCGGTCGAACGGCCAAGTCCGAAAGCGCGCATATAACGATAGTAGTTTTCAGTTCCCATCTGGCTGGCCAGGCGCGCCATGCAGACGTTGAGCGAATTTTGCAGGCAACCTACCATATCCTGTACGCCCCAGGCACCCTTGTCCCAGTTGTAAATATAGCCGCCACCAATCTCGTAGTAGCCCATATCGAGATAGGTGGTGCCAGGCGAAACAATGCCGCTATCAATGGCGGCTGCCATCGTCAAAATCTTGATGACCGAGCCGGGTTCGTACTGGGTCGAAACGGCGCGATTGAACTCGCTGGCATACTGATACGCTTCGGTGTAAGTCCAGAACTGGTTCAAATCCATCTGCGGGGTCGAGGCCATCGCCAGGATTTCGCCGGTTTGAGGATTCATCACGATAACCGTGCCAGATACTGATTGGGTATCCTTGACCGCTTCGAAAAGGATTTCTTCCACCGCCGCCTGAACTTCGCGGTCGATGGTCAGCACCATGTCGGTGCCTTTGGGCGCTTTGGGCAATTCCACCGCGCGGTTGGGGTCTTGCGGCACCCAAACTGTGAGCGGGACGCCAGCCAGCAGGTCGTTGTATTTTTCCTCGACGCCGAAATAGCCGCGCCCTTCACGGGTGACAAAACCGAGAAGGTTCGAGGCGAGCGTCTGTTCCGGGTAACTGCGCTGCAAATGAGCGCGGAAGTGCAGCCCGGCCAGGGTTGGGTCGCCGCTGCTCTGGTACTGTTCGGCCAACATGCCCTTCATATCCTGCAGTTCATGGGCACGCTCGGAAGCGACATAATCCTGTAACACCAGGTAAACCAACCCGGCAGGCGGATTGGTGATATATTCATAAATTTTGTCGTAATCAAGCCCCAAAACAACACTCATGGCGAGCGCAATGCTGTTCGGATTACGCATCTCCCGCAGGCTGACGCCAACTTCGTAAACCGTCCTGTTGCCAGCCAACAAATAGCCATGACGGTCAAAAATCTGGCCGCGTTCCGGGGTCAGGGTGCGGTATTCGCCTGCATAGCGGATTCCTTGCTCGCGCAGGGCGGCTGCCTGGGGGCTGTATTGAATGCGCAGCATTTGCCCGACCGCGAGCAGGGCCAGGATGGCAAAAATTGTCGCCAGGAACCTGGCGCGGGAAAGATTCTGTTCTCTCATGGCAGGCCTCCCAGAGGCGATGAAGCCTCGCGCATCGCTTCGGCCAGCCAATCAAACAGTGACTCGTGATACTCTGGCGAAGCAGAAATCGCAACCGTGGCCACCTCATCGCCGGTGAAGAAGACCGCATCGAAGGGCAGGTAGCCGGGCACGACCATATAAGTGACATCATCACGTGTCAGCATTTCAAAACCCGATTCACGGGCGCGCATCTGCATCACCCGGTTCGACATCAGGCTGGCATAATTGGTGGCATAATCGGCGTTGGCGCGCCGACTGACGGCAATGGATTGTTCCAGGTTTTGAATTTCGCGCCCGGTGATGGCCGCCCGCGCAGTGACATCGAGATACAATCCAGCGACCATTGCCACAATCGCAATCGCAACCGCAAACAGAATGACCCACTGCCGCTGGATATTCAGCGGCATGGTGCGCGCAGATTGCAGCGTTTGCGCGGCTTCGGCATAGGCTGCAAAAACGCGATTTTCATCTCGGGTGTTTTTTGCAGGTCTTGCGCTCATTTTTTCTCGACAATTCTCAATTTCGCGCTGCGGGCGCGGGAATTCAGGACAACTTCTTCTGCGTTGGCTTCGATGGGTTTGCGATTGATTTCTGTTATTTGGGCGCGGTGCGCGCAGGTGCAAACCGGCTGTTGCGGCGGGCAAATGCAATCGCGGCCTTCATGCCGAAAATAGGTTTTGACAATGCGGTCTTCCAGCGAGTGGAAGGAGATGACCGCCAGGCGTCCACCCTGCTTGAGCATTTCCACCGCCATCGGCAGAACGCTCTCGACTGCATCCAGTTCGCCGTTTACGGCGATTCTCAACGCCTGGAAGGTGCGCGTCGCCGGGTGGATGCGTTCGCGCTTGCCGATGGTCTTGAGCACCAGGTCGGCCAATTGGCGGGTGGATGCCAAAGGGCGGTTATGGACGATTGCGCGGGCAATCCTTCGGGACAGGCGTTCCTCGCCATAACGGAAGAGGATGTCGGCCAGTTCGCCTTCGTCGAGGCTGTTGAGTAGGTCTGCGGCGGAGGAGCCAAGCGTCGGGTCGAAGCGCATGTCGAGCGGCCCATCCTGCAGGAAGGAAAAGCCCCGCTCTGCGGTATCCAACTGCATGGAGGAAAGGCCCAAATCCAGCACAATCCCATCAACTTGCTCCCAACCCAGGCGGCTTGCCTGTTCGGCCATCTCGAGGTAACTGGCCTGGACGATGTGCGCCCGTTCGCCAAACCCGGACAAGCGTTCGCGGGCAATCGCCAGGGCTTGCGGGTCGAGGTCGAGGCCGAGCAGTTCGCCATCGGGCGCGCTGACTTCGAGAATTCCGGCAGCGTGCCCGCCTGCGCCCAGGGTTCCGTCAATATAACGGCCACCCGCGCGCGGGCTGAGAGCGTGTATAATGTCTTTGTAAAGTACAGAAAGGTGCGGGGCGTTCATGTCGGGCCGGTCGAAAGGTCGAGCGTGGCAAAGCGCCCGGCGTTGGCCTCGGCATCTTCAATGGCCTGCATTTGCTCGTGCCACCCGTCAGGCGACCAGATTTCAAAATACTCGCCCTGGCCGACCACCATGGCTTCGCCATCAAGGCCGAGGAATTGGCGCAGGTTTTGCGGAACGAGAATACGCCCAGCCTTGTCTACTTCGACCTGGTAGGCGTTGGCGAGCAGCAGGCGGCGCAGCAAGCGGGCGGCGGGGTCGGTGATGCTCATGGCCTGGACGCGGGCATAAACCTGCTGGAAGTATTCAGCGGTCATGACCATCAGGTTGCGGTCGAAGCCCTGTGAGATGAACGCGCCCTTGCCGACAGAATCGCGAAAGACCGCCGGAATTGTCAGGCGTCCTTTCTCATCGAGGTTGTGGCGAAACTGACCCAAGAACATACGTTCTAATCCTTCTTTAATGTGCGGAACGCCGGACTCTCGCCCGGCGCTCCACTCCGTCCCACTTGCTCCCACTTACACCCACATTCTACACCCTTTTTGTTGGAATTTCAAGTGGTGTAGGACTTTTATCCTATCTTTATACTTTTTGTAATGAACTTATCTCTCCTCCCCTCCCCCAACTGGCGCGACTATGAATTGCTCGATACCGGCAACGGCCTGAAACTGGAACGATTCGGGCCGTATCGCTTTGCGCGCCCTGAAGTGCAGGCCATCTGGCAACCGGGTCTATCCGAAGCGGATTGGCGCAAGGCCGACGCGGTTTTCAGGCCGACCAGCGAGGAAAGCGGCGGGCATTGGGATGCACCGCGCAAACTACGCGAACGCTGGCAAATGACGTATCCGCTCGCAGGCGCGCTGCCGCTCAAATTCTGGGTGATGACCACGCCAGGGCGTCACCTGGGCGTTTTCCCTGAATGCGCCGCGCACTGGGATTGGATGGCGGAACAGATTCGGGCCGCCGGACGCCCGGCGCGGGTGCTGAATCTGTTCGGCTATACCGGGCTGGCTTCCCTGGCGGCGGCCAGCGCCGGGGCGCACGTAACCCATGTGGACGCCTCGAAGAAATCAGTCACCTGGGCGCGCGAAAACCAGGAACTTTCCGGGCTGGCGGAAAAACCCATCCGCTGGATAGTAGATGACGCCCTGAAATTCGTCCAACGCGAGGCACGGCGCGGGGCGCAGTACGATGGCATCTATCTTGACCCGCCCAAGTTCGGACGCGGCCCCAAAGGTGAGGTCTGGGAGGTTTACCAGTCTTTGCCGGCCCTGCTGGAAGCCTGTAAAGCGGTGTTAAGTCCGCAGCCGCTCTTCGTGGTGCTGACAATGTATGCAATCAAGGCATCTGGCGTTCATCTGCATACCACCCTGGCCGAGATGATGAGCAAAAACAAAGGAAGCATCGAGGCCGGTGAACTGGTGACGCGTGAAAGCAGCGCCAGGCGCATGATTTCACAGGCGGTTTTTGGGCGTTGGAGCAAGGAATAGAAAACGGGGTCCAAATTCTCCCGACTTCGGGATTACAGCCAACATCTGGAGATATTGGACTCCGGGAAATCAGGAGCAAACATGGCAAAAACCATCAGCCGTTTTGTCTGCCAGCAGTGCGGGCGGGTCTCGGCTTCTTACATGGGCAAATGTCCGCAGTGCGGTTCGTTCAACAGCATGGTCGAGGAAATCGTCAAAGAAGCCGGGCCGGCCAAAAGTCCGAACGCTTCTCGAGGGTTGACCGGGCGTACCTCCCCGCGCAAGATTGGCGACATCGGCGGCGATTCGGAGGAACGCATCCCCGTCCCGATTGGTGAGTTTTCGCGTGTGCTGGGCGGCGGAATCGTCCCCGGCTCGATAGTGTTGGTGGGCGGTGACCCCGGTATCGGCAAGTCGACCCTGATGTTGCAAATGACCCTGGCCATGGCCACGGACAAACGCGTGCTATATGTCTCCGGTGAAGAATCGGAACGTCAAATCAAGATGCGCGCTGACCGGTTAATGAGGGAAGGGACGCAGCATGCTGCGTCCCCACATTTCCCCGAAAACCTGTTCCTCGTCACCGAAACCAACCTGCAAACCATCCTGGAGCATGTGCGCGAGGTTCAGCCCGACCTGCTGATTATCGACTCCATCCAGACTGTTTACCTGCCCGAACTGGAATCAAGCGCCGGGTCGGTTTCGCAGGTGCGCGAGTGTTCGTCGCAATTGCGCGAACTGGCAAAATCGCAAAACGTGAGCGTCTTTATCATCGGGCATGTCACCAAGGAAGGCGCGATTGCCGGGCCGCGCGTGCTCGAGCATATCGTCGATACGGTTCTCTACCTCGAAGGCGACCGCTTCCAGGCCTATCGGCTGCTGCGCTCGGTCAAGAATCGTTTCGGGCCGACCGCCGAGGTGGGCGTGTTCGAGATGCGCGAAAAGGGGCTTGTGGAGGTGACCAACCCGTCGGAGGCTTTCCTGGCTGAACGCATGGTCAACGCCCCCGGCTCGGCGATTGCCGTGACGATGGAAGGAACCCGTCCGCTGCTGGTTGAGTTGCAGGGCCTGACCTCCGCTACCCAGTTCGGCAACGCCCGCCGCACCCCCAACGGCGTAGACTATAACCGCCTGCTGATGATTGCCGCCGTGCTGACCCGCCGGGTGGGCATAAAACTAATTGAGCAGGATATTTTTGTCAACGTGGTGGGCGGTATCAAAATTGACGAACCCGCCGCCGACCTGGCGATTGCCGCCGCAGTGGCCTCCTCAATGCGCGACCTGCCCGTCCGCGCCGATGCAGTGCTGATTGGCGAAATCGGACTGGCTGGCGAACTGCGCTTGCCAGGGCAAATGCCTGTGCGCCTGCGCGAAGCCCAAAAACTGGGATTCAAAGCCGCCATCGTCCCCAAACGACTGCGCAAAGCCGAACCCTGGCCGGAGAATCTCGAAATCATCGAGGCCCGTTCGGTGCGAGACGCGCTCGAAGCCGCCTTCGCCATCCAACGCGAGAAACCAAAGGGACGGCATATCGCCTGAGTGAAGACAGCAAAAAAGACAGTCATGGGAGCCATGACTGTCTTTTTTTGCTGTCTCTTTGAGGATTCCCGTGATAAGTTCCCGTATTTTACGATAAATGTCAGAGAACCTTTTTACTTGTTTACTTATCTCGCCGCAAGCCCTGTCTATGCCGGGTTTGATGGATGAAATCGCGCACCAGTTTTTGCGGATGCGGATTGGCCCCGCCCATAATCAGGTAGCCCGGCGCCCAGAAATCACCGGAGGGATTCTCGTTTTTCAATCGCAGAAATTCCCCGAAAATCCGGTCGGAGGTCTGCTGGCGGACAATGCGCATGATGTAACCCGGCGCGGTGGCGGGCGGCACACTAACCACCCATTGCAAGTATTCCGGGCGCACAGAAATATGCTCCAATCGCCAGCCAAAGGCAATCGAGACCTGCGTCACCCACTCGGCCAGTTGGTCGGCCAAGTCGCCGGTCAGGTGATGGGTATCGAAACGCGGCACCAGCAGACAGGCATAATTCAGGTTGTACATGGCCGGGGAAGCCGGTTCAAGCACAATTTTGTGGGCAACCTCGGTCACAGACTGCGGACGGGTTGCCATAATCGAATTGGGGTCGGTAGGGATTTGCACCTGGGTGGCCTCCAATTCTTCAGGCATAATCGTGTCATTG
Source organism: Anaerolineales bacterium (assembly GCA_046484545.1). Classification (GTDB taxonomy): domain Bacteria; phylum Chloroflexota; class Anaerolineae; order Anaerolineales; family Villigracilaceae; genus UBA8950. The sequence continues at coordinate 18,790 of JAWOIR010000237.1, read as the reverse complement.
CGCGCGGCGCGTCCCAGGCGGGTTTCTTCGAGGCTTGGAAGAACCTTTCTCTCTTCTCGACGACGCACGGCGGGTGAACTCTCGCGGCTGTAATCCGGCGAGAACATCGGATGGGTTGTCACCAACGGCGACTCTTCGGGATAAGGAGGCGAGGCCGTTGTCACCGCCGGAGCCGGTTTTTGCTCCCAGGGCATTGGGAGGCCGGTCTTGCGCTGCGATTTGGGCGGCAAGGGCGGAGGAACTTCGCCAAGCAGGTCTGCAATTGGCGGCAGGTTGTCCAGGTCTCCGGCATCCATCTCGTCTTCGGAAATGTCGGCAAGATGAACCTGGTTGGTTTGCTCCAGCGGAACTTCCGAAAGCGAGCGCACCAGTTGCCCGGCCTGGGCACGGATGGTACTGAACGGCGTCTCAGCGTCGAAGACCAGGGCCAGCACCATTGAAGCCGTCAGGCGGCGGGCATAAAGCATGTGCTGGGCACCGGTGGCTTCCAGGCGGATGAAACGAAGCAGGTCAATTTGCGATTGGGTATCCCAATATTTTTGCACCGAGCGCGCCAACTCCTGGGCGGCCTCGCGCTTGAGTTGACCGGCATAAGCCCACAAGTCATTTTGACGGGTAATCAGGGCCGCCTGGGCCGAAGATTCGAGCATCAGGCGGGTCAGGTGGCGGGCTGCGCGGCTGACATCCTGCATCCAGTCCAATTCACCTTCAGGGAACGGGGGAACGGTCGAGGATGCCCCGGTCGCGCGAGACGGCTGGTGAGTCAATTTTTCTAAAACGGCGCGCACATCTTCAAAAGAGACCGGCTTGGTCAGGATGGCACGCAAGGACAAATCCTTGAGCCGGATGGTGTTCTGGCCCTCGCGCGCAACCAGCACCAGGTGAACATCCGGCTTAATCTGGCGTAAGGCCAGGCCAATATCCAGCACTGAAATATCAGCTTCGTCCAGGTCAGAATCCAGCAAAACCGGCGGGGTGGGGTTATTCTTGCGCACAAACTGAATCGCCTCAGAAAAATCTGAGGTCAGGTGAACGTCATAGTCAGGTAATCCCTGGGCAATTAAATTTCCAAAATTTGCCTGTGGCGATAGTACCAATAGGGGATTTGCCATACTAAAAGTTTATCATGCACTGGCTAGCCGGGCAACGTTTCAATAATATTAAGTGTGTTTCAGTTTTAAGCCGTGTGACATTGGACAAAATAATCGTGACAAATGTAACTTATGCTTTGTTTCAGATTTGCTTATTATAGTATAAGGATACTTTTGTTTTACTAATAGTAAGATGGCCTTTTGAGAATTTCCGTGATAAATCCCCGTCTTCTTCACGGCAAATATCAGAAAACCAGTAAGATATGTTCACCAGGATTTGCCATGAACCTGCCTGAATTGCGCGTTTTTGTAACTGCCGCCGAGGAATTGAATTTCAGTCGCGCTGCCGCGCGCTTGCATCTTTCCCAGTCTGCCGTTAGCCAGAACATTCAATCCATTGAAAAGACTTACGGTGTCGAACTGTTCCTACGGCATGGCCGTTCGGTGCAATTGAGCGAAGTCGGTCAGACCATCCTGCCAATGGCGCGTGAAGTGCTAAACGCCATGCGCCTGCTCGAAGACGCGCTCATCAACGTCAAAGGCGAGGTGGCCGGGGAACTGACCATTGGCTGCTCGACCACTTCCGGCAAATACATCCTGCCAAACCTGCTGGCCGCCTTCAGGCGCGAATACCCGCTCGTCCGCAGCCGGGTTATTATTGGCTCACGCAGCACAATTGCCGAACGACTGCTCAACCAGACCCTGGCAATGGGCGTAATGAGCCGTCGCATCGAACACCGCGACCTGGAATACATGCCCCTGCTCGAAGACCGCGTTATGCTGATTGTCCCGGTGGACCATCCCTGGGCTGATTATGGACGCGCCCTGCCCGCCGACCTGCTTGACCAACCCTTCATCCGCCGCGAAGACAGTTCCGGCACGCGCGAAGTGGTCAACAACGCGCTCAAAGAAAAGGGCGTCATGCCCGATATGCTCAATACCGTCCTCGAACTTGGCAACGCCGAAGCCATCGAAATGGCTGTCGAGGAAGGCATCGGCATCGCCTTTGTCTCAGAACTGGTTGCCGCGCGCGGGTTGGCGCTCGGCAAGGTCAGGCATGTCGAAATCGAGGGACTGAGCATCAAACAGCGAATTTACATGTACCGGCACACCAACATGGTCATGACCCGCGCAGAAACCCGTTTTTGGGAATTTGTGCAACAAAATCGCGCCCAAATCCTAAGCGACGCCATCGGCAACCTGTCCGGGGTGGCCCCAGCCGCCTGAATTGTGCTACACTAATAAATACCCGTCCCTTTTCGTCGTCCCATTGTTGGGAACGGGAAAAGGGACGCATCATTTTTACCGGGAGGAACCATGCTCACACTTGCAGAAAAAATCATCTTTGCCCTGGCCCTGCTCGTTTCACTCTATTTTACCTGGCGCGGCGTGGCGCGCATCGTTGTCAACATCGCCAGCGCGCAAGGCAAACCCGATTGGACGGTCGTCCTGCGCAAAGCAGGTGATGCATTATTCAAATTTTTCACCTTCCAGCCGGTTTTCGGATTTCGCCCAACCGTCAGCATCCTGCACGGCCTGATTGGCTGGGGCTTCATCGCCTTCCTCTTGATTAATCTCAACGACTTTCTGTATGCCTATTTCAAATGGCGCTGGGTTGATAACACCGGCCTTTTCGGGGACTACTACCGGCTGTTAGCGGACATCGCCAACATAGCGATTCTGCTCGGAATCCTGGCCCTGGTCTTTCGGCGCTTCGTCCTGCGCCCCCCGACCCTTGAGTCCCGTCAAAGCACCCTGTTACTGCCCTCAGCCCGTACCGGCATCAGCCGTGACTCGGCCATCGTCGCCGGGTTCATCTTCCTGCACAACTCGGCCCGGTTAATGGGCGAATCGTTCTTCGTCGCCGAACACGGACACGACGCCTGGCAGCCGTTCGTTTCAACGGTAGCGGGGCTGTGGGCTGGCATGAGTCCCGAAGCTATGTTGACCGGAGAACGAATCGCCTTCTGGCTCTCGATGGGTGCCATCGCCGCCTTCCTTCCCTACTTCCCGTATTCCAAACACATCCACCTGTTCTTCGCGCCGATTAACTTCGCCCTCAAGCCTGACAGAAAATCCATCGGCGAATTGGGCTATATTGATATGGACGACGAAAAAATCGAGCAATTCGGCGCGGCCAGGGTCGCTGACCTGGGCTACGAGCAGGTTGTGGACGCCTACGCCTGCATTATGTGCTTCCGCTGCCAGGAAGTCTGCCCGGCCTACAACACCGGCAAGATTTTGTCACCAGCGGCGCTCGAAATCAACAAACGCTACAACTTCAACCTGGGCGGCGGGACGGACAAGCCCATGCTCGACCTGATTCCCGAAGAGGCCGTCTGGGCCTGTACGTCTTGCGGCGCGTGCGTCGATATTTGCCCGGTCGGCAACGAGCCGATGCGCGACATCCTCGACATCCGCCGCAACCTGGCGATGATGGAAGCCAGCGTGCCAAAACAACTCGAATCGGCCTTCCGCGGCATGGAACGCAACGCCAACCCCTGGAACGTCTCCCCTGCCGACCGCATGAAGTGGGCCGAAGGTCTGTCGGTGCCGACAATCGACGAGAATCCCGAACCGGACCTGCTGTGGTGGGTTGGCTGCGCCCCGGCCACCGACGCCCGCGCCCAAAAGACTGCCCGCGCCTTCGCCAAAATCCTGAACGCCGCCGAACTAAACTTTGCTGTCCTGGGGCACAACGAACAATGCACAGGTGACTCGGCCCGCCGCGCCGGACGAGAAGACATCTTCTTTGGCCTGGCTTCTGGCAACGTCGAAATCCTGAACGAAGTCGCCCCCAAGCGCATCGTCACCACCTGCCCACACTGCCTGCATACGCTCAAGAATGAATACCCGGCCTTTGGCGGAAACTACCAGGTGATTCACCACACACAATTAATCAATGAACTCATCGGTGCTGGAAAATTGGAACTCGAAATCGCGATAGGCGATACTTCGAGATTCGATGTAGAAACATCGAGCACCAAACCCAAAGTCTCGACTGTCACCTATCACGACCCGTGCTACCTGAGCCGCCACAACGGCATAACCGAAGAACCAAGAAATGCGCTAACGAGCGTAGGGGCAATAACCATTGAAATGCCACGCAATGCGGCCAAAACATTCTGTTGCGGCGCAGGCGGCGCGCAAATGTGGAAGGAAGAAGAGCCCGGCGAGGAGCGCGTCAACAACGCCCGCTATGCCGAAGCCAAAGCCACCGAAACCGGCACAATCGCCGTCGGCTGCCCATTCTGCCTGACGATGATGAGCGATGCCGCCAAATCGGATGATGCCATGCAAGTGCTGGATGTGGCAGAAATTGTGGCTGCGCGGCTGATTGATAGGAACTGAACGGGTATAATCCAATCTGGAACTTTTGAGCAAGTTGCGCGTAGAGCCTATTGTTCAAAACTTTAACCCGGTCAGACAACATGGCAACCAACCCTTTCACCAGCGAAACATCCCTAAAAAGCAAGCCAAAACTACGCCTGGCGTTAATTGGCGCCTGGCTAGCAGTCACACTTTACACCCTGACGATTTATGCCTTGAGCATCCCGGTCGTCTTCTGGATGCGCGTCAGTGACTCGCAGACCTCGGTTTTGGACCTGAGCGCAGTTCTGTTTACTTCCATTGATATTGGCATCGACATTTTTATCGGTATCGGTTTCCTGCTGACGGCTGTTTATCTTTTCACCCGCCGCTCAGACGACTGGTTTGTCATCTTTACATCCATGTTCCTGGTGACATTTGCCGGACGAATCTCAAGCACCGTCAACAACGCTTTTTTTGTACCAGGCTATGAGTTTTGGGCAGGACTGGTGATTGCCCTGGGCGACTTTTTCGTGGTGATTTTCTGCCTGCTCTTCCCGAACGGCAAGTTCACACCGCGCTGGGTGCGCTTTATGCTTGTGCCGCTGGCCGTTACCCTCGTTGGCCTGTATCTGCTCCCCAACACCCCCTTTTACTGGCAAACCCTGGGGAACAATGCTTACATGGGCATTCTGCTGGCCTGGTACCTGTTCGGCGTAGTCATTTTCTCCTGGCGTTACGCGCGCCAAAAAAACCTGCTGCAGCGACAGCAAATCCTGTGGGTAATGATTGGCCTGCTCGGCCCGCTGGCCTGGTTCCTGCTCTTTCACGGATTGCAGACGGTGTTCGGCATTGAAATGAGTCCATCTGAATTCAACAGATGGTCGAGCAATTGGATTTATGCGCTCATCGCCCAGATTGCCGGAATCTTCCTCTTCCTGATGCTGCCGATTTCCATCACAATTTCGATTGCGCGCTCGAAACTCTTCGACATTGACCTGCTCATCAACCGCTCGCTGGTCTATTTTGGACTGACCGTTGCTGTGGGTATTGTCTTTGCTGGCGTCCTGATAGGGGTGCCGCTCATTTTCCAAACCATCAACCAGGGAGACCAATCCATGCTGGCCGTGGCCGTCTCGGCGGTGGCCGCCGGGGCGCTCTTCCAACCGGCGCGGCGCAGGCTGCAACGCTTTGTTGACCAATTCTTCTACCACATCAAAATTGATTATCAGAAAACGCCGGTCGAACTGCGCAAAACCGACAACCCGCTCGAAGACACCACCCTGTCCTCCTATCGCGGCCTAAAACTGATTGGCCGCGGCGGCATGGCGGATGTCTACCGCGCTGAAAGTCCCACCAATGGGCGCGAAGTCGCCATCAAAGTCCTGCCGCCCTCCTTCGCCGAGGATGAGCAATTCCGCCGCCGATTCATGCGCGAGGCCAAAGTCGTGGCCGGGTTGCAGCACCCCAACATTGTCGAAATCCTGAACTATGGCGAAGAAAACGGGACTTACTACATCGTTATGGAATACCTGAACGGCCCCGACCTGCGCAACCTGCTAAAAGAGAACAAACGCATCGCGCTGGCCGATTTCCTACCCCTGCTGCGAGACACCGTCTCGGCCCTCGTGTATGCCCACACGCGCGGACTGGTTCACCGCGACATCAAGCCCTCCAATATCATGCTCGATACCACCAGCCTGCCACCGCGCGCCGTGCTGACCGACTTTGGCATCGCCAAGATTGCCGACGCGCACACCAAAATCACCGCCACCGGTGTGCTCGGCACTTTCGACTACATCGCCCCGGAACAAATCCAGGCATCCGGCGAGGTGGATGCATCCGCTGACCAGTACGCCCTGGGCGTGATGACCTACCAGATGCTGACGGGCAAACTGCCCTTTGAGCGACCCAACACCGGCGCGCTCCTGCTGGCCCACCTGACCGCTCCGCCACCCGATGTGCGCGAAACTGCTCCTGAAACACCGCGCCATGTGGCCTATGCCATCCAGCGCGCCATGGCGAAAAATCCGCAAGACCGTTACCCCGGCGTCGGTGAGTTCTTCCAGGCTATCGAAAGCGCATCAGAAACACCATGAATCCAAATCGTCAAAACTGGAACCGGCAACACCAGGCCCTGACAAAAGCCCTGCAAATTGGGGATACCCCCACAGCGCAGGGCATTTTTTACGTTCATCATGCCATGCTGCACACGGCTGGCATGTCCGGCCTGGGTGTGTGGTCATTTGAAGATGAAATCCTGAACGAACTCAGTGAGACTGATTTTCGATACATCCCGCCCGGAAGTGAACATTCCATTGCCTGGAATCTCTGGCATATCGCCCGCATCGAGGATGTGACCATGAACCTGCTGGTCGCCGGAACAGAGCAGGTCTATTTTTCGGGAGCCTGGTTCAATCGCCTGGGCATTGACTTCCAGCACAGCGGCAATGCCGTGAGCGCAGAGGAAGTATCAGCACTCAGCACAAGCATCGATATCAAAGTGTTGCGCGAGTACCGGGCCGCCGTAGGACAGCGAACGCGCGAAATTGTGGTCAGCCTAACGGAAGCGCAATACAATCAGCGAGTCGATGCGAAGCGCATACAGCGGGTGCTGGATGAAGGGGCGGTGACAGAAGCCGCGCTCGAAATTGTTGATTATTGGGGAAAACGCACCATCGCAGGGCTGTTGCTTATGCCCGCCACACGCCATAACTTTGTCCACCTGAACGAGTGCCTGCGAATTAAAAGCAAGATTTAGTAATTTTTTACAACGAATTAACGGCTAATATCTTCAACGTAATTGACCACCGGCTGGCAACCGGGCAGGAAGTTATCCGCCACATTTTTCCAGGTTAACTCCAGACCGTTTGCGCGGGCAACCTGAACAGCATCCCCCAGACAGCCAGCCCCGGCGTTGTAATTCGCCAGGGTGAATTTCCACAGGTCTTCGTAACTGACGACATCGCCCGCCGGCCTGCCGGTCACGTTCTGGACAATTCTCCCGGCTTGCTCACAGTTCGCTAACAGGGTGCGGGCAAAAATGGCAACGCTGGCATCGGCGCGTTCGAGATTAATTCCGAGCGGACATTCCGGGCAACTGGCATCGACACTCTGCAAGAGCGCGCCACGCAGCAAAGACTGGTTGGCCCTGGATAGTTCGGCATAGCCTTTGGACTCGCACAGGGACTTATCCAGCACCAGCGGGCAAAACTCCTTGTAAAAAGCGGGATTCCACATCAGGGCTGTATCTGCGCCGTGTTCGGTCAACTGTCCCAGGCCAACATCGTCACGCTCGTTAAAAATTCCCGGCCAAAACTGGCTTTCACGGCTGAACAGATTTTTCAACAACTGGGCCGGGACTTCGCTCTTGCGAGCCACATCAAAGATAAGCACATCGAAACGATTCTGCCAATCGCCAACAGCAAAATAGGCCGCATTCGCGCCGCAGGGTGTGGCCGTTCCATCGGCATATACACCGCCATCCAGGCAGGCTTCCACATTGACCTGTCCCTGCAAAATCAAGTTGCCAGCCAGGTATACATAGGCCACTTCCGACTGCAAATCTGCGGGATTTTCAGGAGTCGAGAGCCAGGCCGGTAATCCGTCAGAAGGCGGGAAGGATTGCCAGGCTAGTGAGCAGGTAGCGTGGGGCTTTCCAATCCACTGCGTACTGAGCACGTCAACATAGCGTTTTTGCACCAAACGCTGGCTGTCATCCGTAACAATGACACGCACAACGGCTTCAAAGGTTGGGCTGGTATCGCCATAAGTCGAAGAAGCCCAGAAAACGATTTTAATTCCTTCAACCGGGGTGGCATTCAGGAGAAAATCACAACGCGCGCCTTCGCAGACAAAAGCATCCTTGCCGACCAAGCCCTGAATACGGGAGATGGATTCATCCGGCAGGGGTTCTTCCCCGGTCAGCACCAGGCGCGGAAATTCATTTGTACACCAACCGCTCTCGTCTTCATCGCAGTCTTCGAGCGAAACCCAAACCTGGGCATCAGGCAGCGGCACAATCACTTCGCGCCCAACGGTCTCTTCCCTGACCAATTGCCAGTAGTAGCCTTTGCACAGCCAGTATTCATCCAAATCACAGGCCTGTGATTCTTTGACCCACCTGTCGTACAATTCTTTTCCACAGCGATTAAAGACTTCGTTGTGAGTCGGAACCCCCTCATGCTCTATAATTACAACGCAATGGACTTCATTATCCGCCCAGGCGGTCAGCCACCACTCATAAATGCCAACCTGCACCTGGATGGTGGTAAAACGGTCTGGGCCGGTAGGCTCATCGTCCGAATGCAAGGCAGACGCATAGACCGCTTCGCGCGCGCCCCCTAAAATCAGGATGGCAAGCGCAAGCCCCAGAATGAAAAACGGGAGTCGATAGCGCCGCTGAGTCATATTCGAACAAGTCCGCTATAATTATAGCGGACTTGTCTATAAAAATCTATTCCTGAGAATCAAGTTCCTGCAAGCTTTTCTCTTCCGCTTGTAAATTTTTCCAACGCATCCACAGGTAAACCAGGTAGCCAAAGAAGGTCAGGCTGAAAACCAGGTAGCCGCCCAGCATATAATTCAGTGTATCAGGGGTCATTTTTCGCTCCTACTATTGTAAAACTTTCAGTTTCAGTTGCTCCACACGGCTTTCCAGGGAAGCCATACGCATTCGATGCCAGAAAATGGTCACAAAAATCACCGAAAAAGCGAAAATGGAGAAGAACATACTCTGGAGCATCAGCGGAGTCATGTTGAAACCGCCCTGGGCCTCGGCGCTGCCCGTCCCAATCACCACCGGATGAATGGTGCGGAAAATGCGGATGGAGATAAACGTAAGCGGCACGCTGATACCGCCCAGCAAGGTATAAACCGCCCCGAAACGGGCGCGTTTTTCAGGGTCTTCGATGCCCTGGCGCAGCAGCAAGTAAGCCATGTAAATCATCTGAAGGATGGCAGCAGTCGTCAGGCGCGGCTCCCAGGTCCACCAGGTTCCCCAAATCGGACGCGCCCAGATAGAGCCAAGCACAATCGCGATAAAGAAGAAGACCAGGCTGATTTCGACCGCCGCAAGGCTGACCGAATCCCATTTCAAATCTTTCTTCCACAGGTAAAGGACACCAGCCACCGCCGCAAGAACAAAGCCAATCATGCCAACCCAGGCCGTAGCGACATGGAAATAAAACAGACGCTGCACCTGGCCCATGACGGCTTCAAGCGGAGCATACACCAGGGAAACATAATACGCGACGCCCAGCAATATCAGTGAGATGACATTCAGGGCAATCAGTGCGCGAGGTTGAGGGGACATTTCATTCCTCCAAGTAAAAAAATATAGTTTCAGTACTTCACGAAAGTTGAAAGAACTTCCGATTTTTGGTGTGTGTAGCGGGCGTGCGCCCGCTACACACACCAAAAATCGGGATCCTTGCGAAATATTCGCGATCTACTGAGCTTACTCTTCGACCACATAATCGAAGAACAGAAAGGCTGCGGTGATGAAAATCACATCATAGACCAGCAGCAAATTCAGCCAGGGAATAATTTCATCCAGCGGCCAACCCGAGAGAAAACCCATACTGGCCTGCACCGCCGAAACCAGCACCGGGATGACCAGCGGAAAGAGCAAAATCGGCAGAAGTACGTCGCGGGTGCGGGTCTGGACAGCCATCGTCGAGAGCAGGGTCCCGACAGCCACATAGCCAATCGAACCAAGCAGGATAACGCCCAGGAAACCGGGGTTGAAGAAGTTTTTGGGATTATACAGGATGAAATAAACCGGCAGAACAATCGCCTCGATAATCAACATGAAAGCCAGGTTGCTAAGCGCTTTGCCAAAATAAATCGCCGAGCGGTCGACCGGGGCCAACAGCAGGCCATCGAGACATCCGCGGTCTTTTTCTATCGCCATCGAGCGGTTAAGGCCCAGCGTCCCGGCAAAAGCGAAGGTGGCCCACAGAACCCCTGCAGTGACCGATTCGCGTGTGCCGCGGTCCAGTTGCAGGGAAAAATTGAAAATCAGGATGACCAGCAGGGCAAAAATCAGCATGGCCGAAAGCAGCTCACGCGAACGCAATTCGGCGGCCAGGTCTTTCCAGGCCACGGCCAACACCGCGCCGAAATAGTTTTCTCCCGGGCGCGAGGTGATTTTGTCTTTTGGGGCAATCGGCTCGCTCATGCGCTCAAGACCTGTTTATAGTAATCGAGCAGGTTGCCCGAACCGAGACCGCCCGGCGTCGCGGAGGCGGCAATTACCCCGCGCGAGAGAATATCGAAACGGCTTGCCAGGTCTTCGGCCCGCGCCAGGTCGTGGGAGGTCATCACCACCGTTCGACCCTGGGCAGCCACGCGGCGCAGGACGCCATCCAGCATTTCGGAAGCATCCTGGTCGAGGCCGGTGTACGGCTCATCGAAGAGCATCACTTCCGGGTCGTGCAGCACGGCACGTCCAATCGCCAGTCGCTGCTGCATCCCGCGCGAAAAGGTACGCACCAAATCCCGGCGGCGCGCCGACAACCCGACCATCTCCAACACTTGCGAGACGCGCTCCGGCAGTTCAGGCAGGTTATACATGCGCCCGTAAAATTGCAGGTTCTCCTCGGCAGTCAGGTCGCCGTAGAGCAGGGGCATGTGCGAGACAACGCCCAAACGCCGCCTCACCGCAGCCGATTGGGCCGGCAACTCATACCCGGCAATATTCACCTTGCCCAGGCTGGGTCGAGACAACGAAGCCAGGATGCGCAGGAAGGTGGTCTTGCCAGCCCCATTCGGGCCAAGCAGGGCCACAAACTCCCCTTTTTCCACCTGGAAATCCAGCCCGCGCAGGACGGTCTTCAGGCCAAAGCGTTTGACGAGTTTTTTGACGGTAATCATAACGGTCGTTAATCGTTAATCGAATATCGAGTATCGAGTATCGAATTATCGAGTAACAAATTATCGTCTCCCACTCAACTTCGCCTTCAACTCAGCGCGGCGCTCGCGGTAGACCGATTCGGCGATGTTGCCAGCCTTGAACTGGTCATCCAGGGCCAGGATGGCATCCAGGATTTCGTCTTCGTCCATATCCGGCTCGTCGTCTGCATCCTCTTCTTCCTCGAGGGACTCTTCGTCTTCTTCCAGGGCGTCTACATCCTGGCGGCGGTCACGCCAATACAGGAAACCACCCACCGCAATCAGGACAATGCCCAGCGAAGCAACCCCGATGACAAGCACCTGGCTGTTATCCGTCTCGCCCGTGGCTGAAAGTGTGCGCGGTGTGCCAGAAACCTTGAAGTTCAGGTCCTGCCCGGCGGCCAGCGAACCGGTGCGGTACATCTGGAAATTCATTCCGCTGCCCATGCTTTGCAGGCCGACATCCGTAAAGCCAGCCCCATCAGCCGTGACACCCTCGGGTACAAGCACTGTCACAGCGCGGGCAGGCAGCGTCAGCGGGACCGTCAAATCGGTCGCCCCGCTGCCAAACACCGCCCCCAGGCCGGAAGGAGACGTATAAGGCAGGTCATAGGCAAAGACCAATTGATATTGCCCAGCGCCCGGCGGTACGCGCATCTGGTCACCAAAACCGTCGGCAGTCGGCATGAAGCGGCCACCCATCACGCCGTCCTCGAACTGCAAGTTCTCAAACCCTTGCGGCAGGCGGAAAGAGACCACCGGATGGCCCTCAGCGGGCGGCACAATCGTCTTGTCTGAAAGATTATCAATCGTCAGAAAGTGAATAACCGTCACTTTCTCGAGAGTCGAAAACTCAAGCAGCACATGCGCCTGCCCAATTTCCAACAGACTGGAGTCGCTGGTAGCCTCATAAATCTGGATGGGCAACTCAAAAGAAGTCTGCCCGTCCTGCACAAAAGCCGCCTCGGAAGCATACTCAACGCCCTCGTAGGTTAGCAAGACATAAAAAGCGCGGCCTGCGGGCATTTCAACATTATCAAAAAGATAGCTGCCATCAGCGGCAACTTCGGCCTCGATAGCAAGCGTTTCGCTAAAGCGTCCATCCGCGCCGTGGTCAAAGCCAAACAGCACCACTTTTAAACCAGACGGGAGAGCGCCGCCTGAACCGCTGGTAACGACTCCGCTAACCTGGCCGCCGCTCCGTGTGGGAGTCTCGTCCGTTTCGACGGGCGCGGCCGGGTCGCTCTCGTCCTCAGCCGGGGTCACCGTTTCGGGAGCGGGGTCGGGCTGGGGCTGCTCCGCGCGGGAAGCGGCACGGGGGTCGCTATAAGCAAAGGTACGGGCATAAGCCAGGGCGGCGTAAACGTCCCCATCCCCCACAAGACCATCAAACCCAGGCATGGTTCCCTTGCCCTGGCGCACGCTGACCGCCCAATCATCCAGCGACCTGGCGCTCAACCATTGCAGGTCAGTGAAATCAGAATTGGCGGCCATATTGCCATCCGGCCCGTGACAGTCGGCACAGTTGGCCTCGTAGATGGTTTTTCCGGCTTCGATTTGGGCAGGGTCGGTGCTTAAACTATGGGCGTAGGCGACCACGTCCCAGCGTTCCTGGTCGGTCAGGCTGGCAAAACCGGGCATGAAATTCTCCAGGTTGCCTTGGGTGACGATGGCGTACCAGGCAGCCGGCGCAGCGCGGTTGGCAACTTCAGGCGAGCCAAGGGCCGGGACAGCCACCGGCAGCATTTCAGCCTGCGGGCCGTCGGCCAGGCCGGTTGGACCGTGACAGGGGGCGCATTTTTCCGCGTAAATGGTCGCGCCGTTAGCGACATCTGGCGCGGCGGCGGGGTAGAGCGCGCCCATCGCCGGCGCTGGCGTAGACTGGACGTAATTCGGCGGCGGGGTGACATCCTCAGCCAGCGAGTAACAGGCAGCCAGGAGAAGGCTGAACAAGGCAATGAAAAAAGTAGCACGGAATTTCATAAAAGTCCTAGATGATGGATTTTTGAGTCAAAAGTTGGGAGATTTTTAACTCCAACGCCTGAAGACGTTGGAGTTCGGTCGTGATTAAGTTGGATTGCCGCAGGATGGGCAGAATTTGTCCGATTTCATCAACGGTTTGCCGCATTTCGAGCAGAAACCAGCGGTTTTTTCCTTACGGGCGGCGCGGCGGGCGGCGAGTAGTTCTTCGACGTCGTCATCCGCAACAGCAGCGGGCTTCTTTCCCGCAACCGCGGCATCCTCGCGATGAGCAGCGACTTCGGCTTCGACACGCTCTTCAGCCAGGGCTTTTTGCTTCCTGCCTTTTTCGCTGGCCGGGGTCAGTTCGTCGAGTTTGCGCAGCACGTCGGCAGCCTGGGCGCGCAGTTGGGCGCGCATGACAGGGTAATCCTCGGCGGGGATTTTGCCGAGGGTGTGGTCAAAATCGAGTTCCTGTAATGCGCCAATCAGCCGGTCGCGTTCGGCCATCAGCCAGGAGGAGGTATGCTCCTCGGCAGAGACCATTTTGAAAACCCGGCGTTCAAGAAAAGGCTGGGCAACAAAGAGCGCCACCAGCGCGGAGAGAGCCAATATGAGCAAAATTGCGCCTAATTCCATAAATCACCTATTGATTCAGTAGTCTATCCACCTGCTGGCGGATTTGGGCTTCAGTCGAGAAAGGGCCAACCTGGACGTATTGCAAAACACCGTTGCGGTCAATGAAGTACGTTTCAGGCACGCCTTTGATACGGAAGAACTGTGAGATTTTCGTTCCCAGGTCGGGACCGTTAGGGTAGGTAATGTCGAATTTGGTCAGGTAGCCGCGCGCTTCGGGTTCGGTATCGACATAGTTGATACCCAGGAAAATCACTTCGCCAGTCGGCTGGTAATAGCGCCAGGCCGCTTCAAGGTCGGCGGCTTCCTCTTCACAGGGTTTGCACCACGAAGCCCAAAAATTGACAACCACCACCTTGCCGCGCAGTTCGCTGAAATTCACCTGGCCCTGGTCCTGGTAAGTGTAGCCATCGAGCAGGGGCAAACTAAAATCAGGGATGGCTTCTCCCGGCTGGACAGTGCCCTGCTGGGCGCGGTTCAATCCCAAGGCGATAAACACCAGCAAGGCGACCAACGCCACCCAGACAATGATTTGAACCCAGAGCGGCACGCTGCCGCGCTTGGGTGCTGTTTGTGTGGATTCTTGCATTTGTGCTTCCTTTTGCTAGCCTATCCGTCCTTCGACTTCGCACTTCGCTGTCGCTCAATGCTCCGCTCAAGACTTGATAGTTCCTAATCGCGTTTCTTGAGTTCTTCTTCGACCCGGCGCAGGTAATCATCAGATGATGCGCCTGCGCTGGCTGGTGGGGATTCTTCGGGAGATTCGTCCGTCCCGGCTTCGGGGGCAGGTTTGAGCATGGCGCGGAAAGAGCGATAGAAGACGAACAGACCAATCGCCAGCACAATCGGTGGGATGATGTAAATCAGGGCATAAAACCCATCAAACGGGGGGGCCGAAAGTACACGCGCGCCGTAATGTTCAACGAAATACTGCTTAATCTCTTCTTCGCTCTCACCCTGGGACAGCTTCAGGCGAATCAAGTCACGCCACTGGATGCAAGCCTGGGTCGGGCAAACGTCGAGGGGAGTGTTTTCGCAGACCGGACAATACAAATCACGGGCAATGGCGTTGACTTCGTCATCGCTGGGGGGCGGGTTGGGCGATTGGGCCGAGGCCACACCTGCGGCGGCGAGGGAGAGGAACAAGGTAAAAAGTAACAAGAAAAAAAGTTTTTTCATGGTTTAGTCGCCAGGCTGGTAGGCAATGCTGGTTTTGCGGGTGCGGGCGGGGACTCGTTCGGGTTCTTTTTCCGGCCAGGCCGCGACCAGGGTGCCGAGGATGAAGATAGCCGAGCCAAACCACATCCAGTTGACCAGCGGGTTGTGATAAATCTTGAAGGTCGCCCCGACGGTGCTGATAGGCTCCCAATCAACCAGCAGGATGTAGAAATCATCCTGGATGGAATGGCGCACACCGGGGATGGTCATCGGCTGCTGCGAGTCGTAGTAATAATCGCGGCGCGGGTAAAGGGTGGTCAGGTACTGACCGTCTTTGGAAACATCGACAATGGCGCGGGCCACATGCTGCATGGGCGCGCCGCGGGCGTCAAGCAGGTCAAACTCCTGCAACTCATTGAAGGTCATGGTATATCCGGCCAGTTGGATGGACTGTCCACGGGCGATTGTTCCCTGGGTCTCGGTCTGGAACATTTCGATGCCGATAATGCCAATCGCAATCAGGACGACGCCCAGGTGAATGGTATAGCCGCCATAGCGACGACGGTTGCGTCCGCCCAGGCGCCAGAGTGAGAGCGGCAGACTCTCCTTTTGGGCGCGGGAACGGGCCAGGGCGGCGCGTCCAAATTCGTACAAGGTGACAAATCCGGTGGTGAGGGTGACAAAGAAGCCAATCATCGCAAACCAGAAGTATGAATTTATCAACACCGGGTTGGAGAGGAAGTAAGCGATGATGCCAGCCATGACCAGCAAGGCGGCCACCAACGGCTTGAAGATGGCCTTGCCGAGGGTTTTGACCGTCGAGTGGCCCCAGGCTGAAAGCGGGGCGATGCCCATCAAAATGACCAGGCCGGCAAACAAAGGCCCGGCGGCGCGCTCATAGTAGGGTGGGCCGACGGTCACTTTTGTGCCGGTAACAAGTTCGGAAAGCAGCGGGAAGATGACGCCCCAGAAACAAATCACCAGGATGGCAATGAAGAGCAGGTTGTTGAGCAGGAAGAGGGCCTCGCGCGAAAGAACGGAGGTCATCTGGGTTTCGCCTTTCAGTTCGGGCCAGCGCCAGATAAGCAGGGCGGCAGAGGAGAAAAAGGTCAGGCCGATGAAGACGAAGAAGGCCGGGCCAATCGCGCTCTGGGCGAAGGAATGCACCGAGGAGAGCACACCGGAACGGGTCAGAAAAGTGCCAAAGATGACCAGCGAGTAGGTCAGGATGACGAGAATCATGTTCCAGTGTTTGAGTTGTCCGCGTTTTTCCTGAATCATAACCGAGTGCAGGAAGGCCGTGCCGGTCAGCCAGGGCATAAAGGAGGCGATTTCGACCGGGTCCCAGGCCCAGTACCCGCCCCAGCCTAGCACGTCGTAGGCCCAACGTCCGCCCAGGATGATGCCGAGGGTAAGGAAAAGCCAGGCCCACAAGGTCCAGCGGCGGGTGATGCGCGTCCAGCGGTCGTCGGTGCGTCCGGTCATCAGGGCGGCAATCGCAAAGGCGTAGGGAATGACAAAGGCGACGAATCCCAAATACAGCATGGGCGGGTGGATAATCATGCCGGGATGGCGCAGGAGCGGGTTGAGGCCGGTTCCGTCCACCGGGGTAAAGGGAATTGCGCCGGCAGGCCGGAAGGTGGCCGATTGCACGCCGCTAAAAGTCTGCCAGAAGCGGGCGAAGGGGTTTTCGTAGAAAACGTTCAGACCAATGAAGAAAGCCAGCGTAATCGAGCCGACCAGCACCACCCAGGGCAGGAATTCGCGGTCGCGGTCCCATTTGCGCAGGGTAACGGCGGTCAGGAAGAGAGCCAGCAGCCACGACCAGAACAAGAGCGACCCGGCTTGGCCACCCCACAGGGCTGTGACCTTTAGATAGGTCGGCATGGCACGGCTGGACACCTGGTAAACAAACGAGACGTTGTAATCGTTGTTGACCAGCAGGTAAATCATAACGAGCGAGGCCAGGGTGGTCAGCGGGAAGGTGAGCTGCATGGCAAGGCGCGAACTCTCGACCCATTTTTGGGATTTTTTGTACTGACCATACAGGGACGCAAAAACAGCATAGAGCGCGACCAGGAAGGTGATGACAATGACGCCGTAACCAAAATCTGCAAACATGATGACTCCTTAACAATAATTCAACCCGAAAGGGGATTCAGCCTTTCGGGTTTTGTTGTACTTCTAGCCTTCGGCCTGTTCGGGGACGGCTTCCTCGTACTTGGTGGGACATTTGAGTAACAGTTCATCGGCGTAGAAGACGCCGTCTTCGCCCAATCTGCCGGTCATGATGGCCTGGGCTTCATCGCGCATCAGGTCGGGCTTGACGCCGTTAAAGACCACGTCGATGCGCGCGCGAGTCGGGTCGTTGACGGCATCATACAAAACCTTGCTCAAACCGCCTTCGCGCTCAATCTGGGCATTATCGCCGGGAACATGGGCGACGGTGAATTTTAGCACCAGGTTTTGGGCATCGTACTCAATGCTCTCACCAATAATTGCGCCAGAGACACGCAGTTCACGCCCAAGGGCCTCGGGCGGCTTTTCGCGCAATTCGTCAATGGTCATGAAATATTGTGCACTGGCCTGGGTGGACGAGGCAATCAAATAAACGACAGCGGCCAGCATGAGCACACCGCCCAGGATGAATTTCATTCGCGGATTTTGGGACATGGACTTCTCCTCGTGTAATAATTTGTTCCGGGTATCACAACTGATTAAGATTCTACATGTTTAGATTAAGAGAAAGTGAAAAGAACGGTCATTCAGGGATGACAAATGTCACCAATTTGACTGAATATATCCACCTTTGCGGGTGATACGCAGGATAGAATCCGCGAAAATGACTAATGGAGCGGCATAATGCCGCTCCATTAGTCATTTTCGCGTTAATTTCCACGCCCCTTTTGGGGCGGATTTTTCTTACAAGCAGGCCGTTTAATGTTCGGCGTGGCTATCTACCTTGAAGGGCAGGTAACGCGCTGCCAGGGTGAACATCAACAGGGCATAACAAATTACCATCCCACCAACAGCGAATTCGACCCAGGTGGGGGTGTAGGAATTCAAGACAACAGTGGGGGTAAACGGGTCGTAAGTGATGGAGGCAATCAGGCCGGAGAAGTTGTAGTTCCAGCGCATCAGGATGACGTTGAAAATTGGGAATGCGGAAAAGAACATCAGAATGCGAAAACTACGCACACTCTTTGCCGCCAGCATAACCGCGCCCGCAATGACAGGCAGAAGCACCTGCCCCAACCAAAACGACAAGGTATAGGGCGCAATTGAATCGAGCATTTGGGTTTGCAAGGAAATTTCAAGGTCAAAACTGTAGTAGTTGGTGACAGCCCAATCCCAGATGCGCAGGTAGGCCAGCAACAGGGTGATGCCACCGGCAATCCGCGCCAGGTCGTAGAAGACTTCGTCCTTGACCTGCCCGGGGCGCATGATGCGAAAGACAATAATACTCAGGAAGAACAACAGCGCCGTGCCACCGCCCATGGCCGAGAGAACGAACTGTACCGGGGCCGATTGGTTGAACCACAACCCGCGCCCGGCCAGAACCGAGTAGGTCGCGCCCAGTGAAGCCTGGTGAAGCAGGGAAAGCGTCAGCCCTGCAATCGCCAAACCTGGGGCAATCTTGTGCGTCCAGTGAGAGATTGTGTGCAGCGGCCCAATAAGTTTGCGCAAAATCGGGAAACGGTCTAACAGAGGGTGCTTTGAAAAAGCAGGATGTTCCAACACAA
>JAWOIR010000223.1:0-4983 GCA_046484545.1 Anaerolineales bacterium | reverse complement strand
GAAATCACCGACGTCCGCCGCCCGGCTGCGGGACTCATCTCGCACATCGGCGAAGTCGTCAGTGGACGCCCGCGCGTCGGCGACAAAGCGATTGCCGAAGTCGACATGGCCCGCCGCCACGACATCATGCGCAACCATACCGCCACCCATCTCATGCACGCCGCCCTGCACCAGGTTTTGGGCGAACATGCCCGCCAGGCCGGCTCGCTGGTTGCGCCTGACCGCCTGCGCTTCGATTTCAACCACCCCGAAGCGATGACCGTGGAAGAAATCGAGCGCGTCGAACGCCTGGTCAACGAGGCGGTGACCGCCGACATGACCGTCATGCCCAAAAGCAAAACCCGCGATGAAGCCCTGGCCGAAGGCGCGATGGCGCTCTTTGGCGAGAAATATGGCGAAGTTGTGCGCACCATTACGATTGGCGACCCGGACGAAAAACATTCCTACGAACTGTGCGGCGGGACGCACCTCGAGCGCACCTCGGATGTCGGTATGTTCGTCATCACCAGGGAAGAAGCCGCCTCGGCGGGTGTCCGGCGTATCGAAGCGGTGACAGGCCGCGGGGCCTATGAACTGGTCGCGAAGCGCTTCAGGGCCCTGAAACAGGTTGCAGGGTCGTTCAAAACCAATCCCGAGGAAGTTCCTGCCAAAGTCGAATCCTTGCAAGAGGAGCTGGCGACCGTCAAAAAGCAACTGGCGGCGGCTCGGGCCGAGTTGGCCCTTTCCAATTTCAATACGCAATTGACAAATGTACAACAAGTGGGTGACGTGCGCCTGCTGGTGACGGGCATGCCCGGTGCGGACAAGGATTCGCTGACCAAACTGGCCGACCAGTTCCGCAGCCAGTATATGGAAAATGGCGTCTGCGTGATTGCCTCGCCCGGCGAAGGCGGCGTGACTGTCATGGCGGCGGTGACGCAAGACCTGATTAAGCGCGGCGTCAAGGCCGGCGATTTGGTCGGGCATATCTCGCGCCAACTCGGTGCGGGCGGCGGCGGCGCGCCGCACCTGGCCTTCGGCGGCGGCAAGGACGTTTCGAAACTGGCTGAAGCGCTGGCGAGTGTCGGTGATTGGCTGGCTGACAAAATTTAATGCGAAATTGGCTATTGGGGCGGCTTATGCCGCCCCAATAGCCAATTTCGCGGATTTTCTTCCACATGAAAACCACCCTCATCCACCTCGAATCCCACGACAACCTGGTCTCCATTCGTGACCGCATGTCGTGGGCCAAGACCCCGCGCATCCTGCTTGTCTGGCCGCGCCGGGGTAAGGTGGACGTGCGCCCGCTCGACCTGACCCTGCTGCGCCGCCATGCCCAGACATTGGGCGCGGAACTCGGCCTGGTCAGCCGCGACACCGGAATCTGGTGGGCGGCCCGCGGGCAGAAAATTCCCTGCTTCCGTACCAGCAAACAGGCCCAGGTGAAAGCCTGGCAAGTTGCCCCGGCCTTCGCCTTCCCCAAACCCGCCGGCCTCGACCTGCGCGCCCTGCGCGCCGACCTGCCCGGCGACCCCTACCGCCTCAACCGGCCTGCTCGTCTGGGTGTTTTTACCGCCGGGGTGCTGGCCGTCCTGCTCGTCCTGATGCTCTTCCTGCCCTCTGCCGAAATCGACATCACCCCGCCCATCAGGGAGCAAACCGTTACCCTGCCCGTCGTCGCCCGCGCCGACACAACCCAGGTTTATCTCTCCGGTGAAATTCCCATTCGCCGCCGCACAATGGACGTGCAGGCGGGCGCCTCCACCCCCGTCACCGGCTGGGGCAGCCTGCCCGGCGAAAAAGCCGAAGTCCTGCTCGAATTTCGCAACCTGACCGACGAAGCCGTCACCGTCCCGGCTGGCACAATCGTCCTGACCCGCGAAGCCGCCCCGCAAACCTTCGAGACCCTGGCTCGGGTTGTCGTCCCCATCGAGAGCGACGAACCGGTCACGGTCCGCGCGCGCGCCCTGGTCGGTGGGCTGGCGGGCAATGTCGCCGTGGAAGCCGTCAGCGCCTTCCAGGGGCCGCTTGGGCTGCGTATCAGCGTCCGCAACCCGGAACCGGCAGAAGGGGGCAGCGACCGGCGCGGCCCCATCGTCACCGACCAGGACCGGGAGCGATTAAAGGCCGACTTGCTGAAAAAACTGTCGCAGCAGGCCCGCGCACAAATCTCCGCAGAATTGAATCCGGGCGACCTGCTCCTGGACGATTCCGTTAAATTGGTGGACGTGCTCGACGAGCAGTTCGACCTGCCCCCCGGCACGCCCGCGGACACACTAAGCCTCAGCCTGCGTGTCCGTTTCGAGGCCTCCTACGCCGCCGAATCTGACCTGCGCCAACTGGCCGCCTTTGCGCTCGACGCCGCCCTGCCGCCTGGATACGCCGCCCGCCCCGCCACGCTGACCGTTAAATTGGCCTCCCCGCCCGTTTGGGACGAAGACGGCCTGGCGCGCTGGCAGTTGCAGGCCGCGCGCTCGATTCAGTTGCAGGTGGCGCCCGCCGAAGCCCTGACGCTGGTACAAGGCCGCACCCCGCGCCATGCCGCCAGCCTGCTGATCGAACGCTTCGACCTGGCCCTGCCCCCCCAAATCCGCGCCCGCCCGGTCTGGTGGCCCTGGCTGCCGATGTTGCCTTTTAGAATAGGCTTCTCTTCAGGGTTTTAATTCTTTTTGGACGCGGATTATGCGGATTTTTCTTTAAAAAATCCGCGCAAATCTGTAAAACCCGCGTAATCCGTGTTCTAATTTTCCTACCAGAAAGACTCCCATGCGCATTCTCGCCGTTGACCACGGAGAAAAACGAATCGGCCTGGCCCTCAGTGATGAGACCGCCCGCCTGGCGCGCCCGCTGACGGTGCTTCAGCATATTTCGCGCCCGCTTGATGCCGCCCGCGTGGCCGAAATTGCCGCCGAGCAGGCGGCCGGGCTGATTCTGGTCGGCCAGTCTTTTGACCTGGAAGGCAACCCCAATCCTGCCGGGCGCAGCGCGGCCCGTTTTGCCGAAGCACTCGGCCTGCAAACCGACATCCCGATTCAACTCTGGGACGAATCTCTGACCACCCGCGACGCCCAATCTGCCGTCCTGGCGATGGGCCTGGGACGAAAAAAACGCGCCGGTCATCTCGATGACCATGCCGCCGCGGTGCTGTTACAATCGTATTTGGATGCGCTTGAGCACCCGCCTTTACAATAGGGCCTTTATGGGTCTACTCACGGTATGATTTTATGCCCGCACTGCCGGGGGCTGAAGCCCTCCGGCTATGAACTGCGTCGGATAAATCCGACTTTTGCAAAGCGACTTTGATGATTTAAAGCCCTGTTTACAGGGCGTTGTGCCATAGCCGGAGATTTACGTGTGCCACGTAGTGGTATCCCCTGGCAGAGCCTGGGTGAGTAGTTACCTTTATGGACAAAACTAGCATAATCGTTGAAACATCCACTTGTGAAGGCCGGGTATTAAGCGTGGCCTGGCAAGATTCGTCCTTTTATCCGCCGCGTGAACTGACCACCCAGGCCAGTGGCTTGTGTTTTACGCCAGATGGGCGGATTGTGGTTGTCAGCCTGGATGGCGAGAATTGGCAACTGCCCGGCGGGCATCCTGAGTCGGGCGAGAGCATTGAAGCGGCTTTTGTGCGTGAAGTTGCCGAGGAGGCCTGCGCCAGTGTTTTGCATCTTTCTTATCTGGGTGTCCAGGAAGTCCACGACTCGCAACCTTTCGATGGCTTGCCTGTGTATTACCAGGCGCGCTTTTGGGCGCGTGTTTCGCTGGGGGATTTTCGACCCGCTTATGAAGTCTGCGCCCGCAATTGTGTCCTGCCCGGGGAATTAATTGCCCTCTTGCGGTGGCGCACAACCCGAATTCTGGATACAATCTTGCAGTCGGCGCTTGCGCTGGAAACTGGTTTTGGAGTGAAATGACAACAACTGTGCGTAGAACACGCCGACCACGGCGCAATGCTTTTTGGCCCTGTAGTTTGATTTTGTTATTCTTTGTCTTTCTTGGCCTGGGGGCCGCCGCCCTGACGCTGCCCCTGCTGGCTGAGCGCATGGTTGGCCCTTCGGCGGATTCGCTGGGGTTCGCCAAGCGCTTGCAATATTCAGCCCAGGTAGTATGGTATGAACCTTACCTGACCCGCCCGGTAAACCCGTATGGCCTGGAAGGCACGTTCAAGATTGGCCCCGGCGAGGGTGCATCTGAAGTGGCTTATCGGCTCGCGCAGGAAGGGTTTGTGCCGGATGGGGCTGCTTTTCGCGCCTACCTGATTTACAGCGGTATCGAAACCCGCTTGCAGGCCGGGGAATTTACCCTCAGCCCGGCCCAGTCCCCGCTGCAAATCGCCGTCCGCTTGCAGGATGCCACGCCCACCCAGGTGCGGTTCGTTGTCCTGCCCGGCTGGCGCATGGAGGAAATCGCAGCCAGCCTGCCGACCTCCGGCCTGAGCATCAGCCCGGAGGAATTCCTTATTGCGGCCCAATCCCCGCCGCGCGATTTCGACTTTCTTCCCGAAGGTGCCACTGCTGAAGGATTCTTCCTGCCGGATACCTACCTGCTCCCGCGCGCCATCGACGCCGATGAGTTGGTGCGTACCATCCTGAACAACTTTGCCATCAACCTGCGCTCCGATTTGCGCGCCGGTTTTTCCCGTCAAGGGTTGGATGTCTACCAGGCCGTCATCCTGGCTTCGATTGTCCAGCGCGAGGCGGTTGTCCCCGATGAACAGCCCTTGATTGCTTCGGTACTTCTCAATCGCTTGCAAGTTGGCATGCGCCTGCAAACCGACCCGACCGTTCAGTATGCCCTGGGATACAACCCGGTTCGCGGCTCGTGGTGGAAGTCCCCGCTTTCGCTGGCCGATTTGGAAGTGGTCTCGCCTTACAACACGTACCAGGTGAGTGGCCTGCCGCCCGCGCCGATTGCCAGCCCGACGCTGGGGGCCTTGCAGTCGGTCGCCTCCCCGGCCCAGACGCCGTATTACTTCTTCCGCGCCCGTTGCGACGACTCTGG
>JAWOIR010000221.1:0-9813 GCA_046484545.1 Anaerolineales bacterium | reverse complement strand
TGGTCGTCGATGACGATGTATTCGTATCCCGCGTCTTTCAAGCCGGAAGAAATAAAGGCGTCGGCGGTTTGCTGGATGACTTCGGCGTTGACAGTTGCGCCAAACATGTTCCAACTATTCCAGCCCATTGGGGGAGTGGGGACGAGGGGCATGCGCGGATTCTTTCAGTGGTTGCTAAGGCAGTTTTGCCAGGTTTTGCTGTGCGACCTGGGCTGGTGACCAAAACCAGCCTTTGGGATCCCAGCAGCGGGCGTAGGGCAGTTCGATGGCTGCTTGGTAGGCGGCTTTGGCTTCGTCGATTTTGCCCAATTCTTCCATCGATATGGCGATGATGTAATAAGCAGTGCCGACATCGTTGAGGGAAGCATAGGAAAAAATTTCGTCTTTTTGTTCATTGGTGACTGTTCCAATTGGAGGCGCTTTGTCCAACGCCGCTTGCTGTTCGATGGCTTCTGCTTCCCACCTGCTAATGCACTCCTGTGCAAGTTCAATGGCTGTCTCAAAATCTTTTTCCAGGTAGGCCTGCCAGGCCGCAGTTGTAAACGCTTCTGATGTGGTCAATTCCGGTGTGGCTGTTGGCTCGGGTGGTGACGTTGGCGTCGGGGGAACAGGCGTCTTTGTAGGCTCAGGTGTCGACGCGGGAGCGCACCCACTCAAGAAAATGGATAGCATGGCAACTGCAAAAAACATTGCACGGATGGCTTTCTGCATTACGCTTATCTCCTTTGTGTAACTTCGTGGCCTTTGTGGTGAAATATTTTCAGGCTTGTGCGGGCTAGGTTTACGCTTTGCGCAAGCGCGCAAACAATTTCTCATACGCTTCCGCAACACGCTCCGGCTCATATGGCGCGGCGATTTCTGCCGCGTCGCGCTGGTATTTTTCGGGTTCGGCGAGGATATCCAGCACCGCGCCAGCCAGGGCCGCCGAATCGCCAATCGGGACAACTTTGCCCATACCGGTCATCTGGGCCGGTCGGCGCACACCGGGTAGGGACGAGGCGATGCTGGGCGTACCGTTCATCATGGCTTCGATTTGCACCAGGCCAAAAGCCTCGGTCGAGTTCAGGCTGGGAACAACCAGCACATCCAGATTGGGATAGTAGGCGGCCATCTGTTCCGGGTTCAGGTTTCCGAGAAAGGTCCAGTTTCCGTTGGCTTCGTATTTCCTGATGGTGGGAATCAGGCGTTCAAAATAAGTCTGCTCGCCCATTACATCCAGGTGCTGACCGGCAAACAAGACCTGGGCTTTGGGATATTTTTCCAGGATAAGGGGCAGGGCTTCGAGCAGGATTTCGACGCCTTTTTCGCTGGCCAAGCGCGTTGCCATTCCTATGACGGGTTTGTACTCCACGATGTTGTGGGCCTGCGCGAAAGCCTCAACCGCGCCAGATGCAGCGGGCGGCAATTGCACCGGCGGCAGTATGGGGGTCAGTTTGTGCATGTAGCGCGAAAGGAAAGGTGAGTGGTCGGCGTAATCCTGGGTATAAGTGATGATGTGATTCGAAAGCAAGGCCGCCATGTGATTCTGGAAATCAACCACAGCATTAACAATCCGATTGAAAAATCCGGAGGGCAATAGCAGGTCGCAGTGATAAGTTAGGATGGCTAGTTTGCCCATCAACCGGGCGCGCATGGCGAAACCGGGCGCGTCGAACTGCGGCAGGTGCAATTGGACGACATCGTTCTGGGCCACGTACTTCCAGGCCAGTACGCCAAAGGTCGGCATGATGACGCCCTTGCTAACGCGGAAGGCGACCGGGGCGCGCACAATCCGTACCCCGTTTCGGACTTCCTCGGCTGGGGTGGTCTTATCGAAGTGCGAGGTCAGGATGGTCACTTCGTGTCCGCGTCGGGCAAAGGCTTCGGCCAATCTCTCGGCGTAGATGGTCAGCCCGGAGGTGTGCGGACGATAGTAGGTGAGAACGGTTAGTATTTTCATAGGAATTCTGCAATTATACCCGCCTCGCGAATGTCTGGACGAAGGTTTTCTGACGGCTCTTTGAGAATTCCCGTGAAGGTGGGGCTTACTGCCGAGATTTCTAGAGAGCCGGCCAAAGCAAATAACTTGATTGAAATCTGGCTTAATGCTAAACTGTACCCATACCCATTCCACTATAGGGAAAAATGTCATGCCTGAAAAAATTCTGATTATTGACGATGACCTTGATACACTTCGCCTGGTTGGCATGATGTTGCAAAAGCAGGGTTACCAAATTGTTGCGGCCTCGAACGGACAACAGGGGCTTGACCTGGCCCTTGAAGAAATCCCGAATTTGATTTTGCTAGATGTGATGATGCCGCAAATGGACGGTTACGAGGTTGCACGAAACCTGCGCGCCAACCCAAAGACGGTTGATATTCCAATCCTGATGTTTACAGCCAAAAGCCAGTTGGATGACAAGGTCACGGGCTTCGAGGCTGGCGCAGATGACTACCTGACCAAGCCGACCCATCCGGCTGAATTGCAGGCGCATGTCAAGGCGTTGTTGACGCGCTCGGCCAAGGGCAGCAAGATTAGCCCGTCTACAAGCCCTCCCAGCGAGGTACCCGCCCATACCATCGGTGTCCTGGTAGTACGAGGCGGATTCGGTGCGACGACCATTGCGCTCAACCTGGCATCCAGCCTGGAGCGGGCAAGCAAATCTAACGTCATCCTGGCTGAATTTCGTCCCGGACAAGGCACCCTTGTCGCCGACCTGAATTTGGGGAAGGGCAAGGGACTGAGCGAGTTGCTCAAAATGCAACCCAAAGAAGTTACACGGGACATAATTAAAGACAAAATCAATAAGCATCAGTCCGGGGTGAAAATTCTTTGTGCTTCCGACCAGCCGAGCGAGGCTGTCCTGGTTGAAAATGTGCAGGGATTTCAGGCCATCCTTTCGCGCATGAAGTTCATGGCGCAGTTTGTTGTTGTTGACCTGGGGTGTGGATTGCCATCACTGACCCAAAAGTTGCTGCCCGCCTTTGACGAAATCCTGGTTATCACAGAACCCTTCCATCACCCTATCATGCACACACGCGCCCTGTTGGATGACCTTATCAAACTTGGAATGGATAAGTCTAAAATTCGACTGGGCGTGAATTATCGCCTGCGTTCGGAGTTGCAGCTTTCCGTGCCGCAAGTTCAGGACAAAGTTGAGTTTCCAATTGATGTAACTTTTACGCCTGCTCCTGAATTGATGATGCAGGCTATTCGCCTGCATAACACGGCCTACCTCGTTCAAACAGACAGCCTGACGAATCAACAGTATACCGGCCTGGCCAATAAAATTCTCAATCGAACCAGAAGCCCGAATGCGCAGGAATGACCCAATTCCCAAGCCCAGTATTGGATGAAATTGACTATGCCGCCGACCTGATTCGCCAGGCCAGATATATTGTCGCGCTAACAGGGGCCGGAATTTCGACGCCGTCTGGAATCCCGGATTTTCGCTCCAGTGGCACGGGGTTATGGGCCAGGGACGAACCGCTGGAGGTTGCCTCCCAATCCACCTTTCGTACCCACCCGGAGAAGTTTTTTTCCTGGTTTCGTCCGCTGGTCACCTCAATCCTGAATGCGCAGCCAAACGATGCCCATTTTGCGCTTTCGACCTTACAGCAAAACGGAAAATTAAACGCAATCATTACCCAGAACATCGATATCCTTCACCAAAAGGCAGGCGCAAGACAGGTCATTGAAATGCACGGGACCCTGGCCACCCTGACTTGCACCCAGTGTTACAAGAAATTTGAATACCAGCATTATCTCGAATCCTTTCTCGAAAATAACCGCTTGCCTTATTGCCCCTCCTGCGGCGCGCTGCTCAAGCCGGATGTCATCCTGTTCGGCGAGCAACTGCCGCAAAGGGCATGGCAGCAGGCCCAGTCGGAGGCCAGGAAATGCGACCTGATGATTGTAATTGGTTCATCGCTCGAAGTGCTGCCGGTGGCCGGACTGCCAATGCAAGCCGTTGACCGGGGCGCGCACCTGATTATCATTAACAATGTCCCGACTTATATCAGCATCCGGGCTGACATCAATATTTATGCCGATGCCGCCCTGATTATGCCTGAGATTGCAAAGCGAGTTTTAATCGTATGAAACAATTTACCCCATCTCTTGAACTCTACCGTCGCTTGATAGAAATATCGCGCGACCTGACATCAACCCTCGACCTTGAACCGTTGCTCAATCGCATCATCGAAGCCGCCAGGGACCTGAGCGACGCCGAAGCGGCCTCCATCCTGCTTTATGACGGCGCAGCGAAAGAACTCTACTTCCAGGCTGCTACCAACATGGACCCGCTCATGCGTGGGTTGAGCGTCCCGATGGACAGTATTGCCGGTTGGATTGTGCTCAATCGCCAGGCCGTGCGTATTAGCGATGTCAATAAAGACGAACGCTACTTCAAAAAGATTGCCAAAACGGTCAGTTTTGCCACAAAGTCCATCATGGGCGTGCCGCTGATTACCAAAGACAAGGTGATTGGCGTCCTGGAAGTGCTGAACAAACAGAAAGGCGAATTCAGCGAAGCCGACGAAGACCTGCTGACGGTGCTGGGCGCCCAGGCTGCTGTTGCCATCGAAAATGCGCACTTGTTCCAGCAATCTGACCTGATTGCCGAATTTGTTCACGAACTGCGCAATCCGCTGGCTTCGATTAATACCGCCAGTTACCTGCTCCTGCGCCCGGAAATCTCCCAAGAGCAAGGGCGTCAAATCATCGAGAGCATCCAAAGCGAAACCATGCGCCTGACCGCCCTGTCATCGTCCTTCCTCGACCTGGCTCGGCTTGAATCGGGCCGGGTGCAATTCCACAAATCATCTTTTCCTGTCCGCCCCATGCTTGAAGAGTGCGTTTCCCTGATGCAGGCCAAAGCCGATGAGAGCCGGGTCAGCATTCGACTGGATGTTCCGGCGGATATGCCCACCGTCCAGGCGGACCGCGATAAATTAAAGCAGGTGGCCCTCAACCTGATTAGCAACGCGATTAAATACAACCGTCCTGGCGGTCAAATCAGCATCAAGGTCAAAGCGTCTGAAAATGAGTGGCATTTGTTCTTTGCCGATACCGGCCTGGGTATTCCCGAAGATGAATTACCCCGCATGTTCGAGAAATTCCATCGTGTACGCGCAACCGAAAAAATCACCGGAACCGGGCTGGGCCTTTCGATTTGCAAAGGCATTGTCCAGGGACATGGCGGACGCATCAGCGTTCAGAGCAAGTTGGGGGAAGGGACACAATTTACCATTGCCTTGCCGCGCTGATTAACGCGCCCCGCGCCGCCCAAACTGACGCTCCAACACATCCACAGACAAATGAATCATCGTCGGCCTGCCATGCGGACAGGTGCGCGGCGATTCGCAGGCCTCCAGATTTTCGAGCAGTGCGCGCTGCTCTTCAGGCGAAAGCGCCTGCCCGGCCTTGACGGCCAACCGTTTGCACACCCGCCCGGCCACTTTGGCCTCGATTTCGTTTTGCAGCGGGGCTTCATCTTCCTCGAAATCTTCCACCAGGGCGCGCAGGGCCGCCGCCGGGTCGCTGCCGGAGAACAAAACAGGCATGGCGCGCACCTGGAAGGCGCCCGGCCCAAACGGCTCAATCTCAAACCCAAACTTCTGCAAAACCGGCAACTGCTCATGAATCAGGCTGGCGCTGGTGGGCGGCAATTGCACCACTTCAGGAGTCAGCAAGGTTTGCGAGGGGATGTTCTGGTTGGCGCGCTGATTCATCAACTTCTCGAACAAAATCCGCTCATGGGCGGCGTGCTGGTCAATCAGGTACAGCCCGTCCGGCCCCTCGGCCACCAGGTAGGATGCCCCGATTTGACCAACCAAACGTAAAAGTGGCAGGTTGAACGTTGAAGGTTGAAGGTCAGGCTGGGGGCCGGTCTTCAATTCTTCATTCTGCATTCTACCTTCTGCATTCATCTCCTCGTGCGCAATCCCCCACTCCAACCCAACCCCCTGCCCCCCCCCACCTGGCATCTGATTACTGGATACTGAACCACTGCCCCACAAATTCTGGGCCGGCGGCATGGCCGGGACGGGCGAATAAGCCAACAGCGCGCGCCGCACCGAACGTTGCACAAAACTGAAGATTTTATCCTGCGCCTGGAAACGGACTTCGGCCTTGGCCGGGTGCACGTTGACATCCACTTGCGCCGGGTCGATTTCGATGAAAAGCGCTGTCAGCGGAAATCGCCCGACCATCAGCAGGGTGTGATAGGCCTGGACGATGGCCTGGGTCAGGGGCGTGTCCGACACCCAGCGCCCGTTGATGAAGAAGGTGATTTCCTTGCGATTTGAGCGCGTCAGCGAAGCCGGGCTGATGTATCCCGTCAGGCGCAGGGTTTGTCCGGCTTCCAATTCTTCCTCGGCCAGCACTTCAAGCATCTGTTTGGCGACTTCCACCCCGTAGAGCGAAGCCAAAATCGTGCGCCGGTCGCCGTCGCCGCTGGTTTGCAGCACCGGGGTTGCGTTGCTGGTAACCCGGAAGCGCACATCGGGGTAGGCCAGGGCATAACGCGATAAAATCTCATCGATGGCGCGCCGCTCGGTCACGTCCTTCTTTAGGAATTTGAGACGCGCCGGGACGTTAAAGAACAGGTCCTCGACCCGCACCACGGTCCCCACTGGAGCGCCGACCGGCTCAACCGGCCCGGCGATACCCGCCTCGACCCGAATCCTGGCTCCGCTATCCGAAGCCGCCCGGCGGCTGGTAATCGTCAGACGCGAGACCGAGCCAATCGAGGCCAGGGCCTCGCCGCGAAAACCAAGTGTGCCAATCTGAAACAGGTCGTTGGCATTTTGCAGTTTGCTGGTGGCATGGCGTTCAACGGCCAGGGGCAACTCATCAGCAGAAATTCCCGCCCCGTCATCGGCGACTTCGACCAATTTGCGGCCTGCCTCCTGGATGGTAACGGTCAGCGAACGCGCGCCAGCATCCAGGGCATTTTCGACCAGTTCCTTAACGACCGATGCCGGGCGTTCGACCACTTCTCCGGCGGCAATCTGCGAGGCAACTTCGGGGGACAAGATTCGGATTTTCATGAGCTGATTATACTGCCCGTGGGGCTAGGTTTACCGAGTTTCTCTGATATTTGCCGTAAAGAAGGCCGCATTTTGGGATGTGAGAGGGCGTGCGCCCTCTCACATCCCAAAATGCGGAGGCTTATCATGGGAGTTCCCAAAGCGACTTTACCGACAGGCGTATTAGAAATCCATAATTTTCTCGTTTTATCGGCATATTTACCCTGCGGTATGCTAAAATAAAAACACATAGAGGATGTTCTCTGATAGTTGCCGTGAAAATGCGGGCTTATTACGGGAGTTCCCAAAGAGCCTTACAGGAGTTGCCATGTCTGAGATGATTGAAGTTAATATTGATAGTGTCCGTGTCAGCCTGATGTCGCCCCAACGACTGGTTGTTTTACGCCAGGTCGATTCTGAACGCTACCTGCCCATCTGGGTTGGGCCTTACGAGGCGGAGGCCATCACGGTTGCCTTGCAGGAAATCGAAATGGCGCGTCCGCTGACCCACGACCTGCTCAAGAATTTATTCGGTGTTTTTGGCGCGCAAATCAGGCGCGTGGAAATCATCGCCCTGCGCGATGACATTTTCTTTGGCAACATCGTCGCCCAAGGCGATGACGGGCGCACCCTCAATATCGACTCGCGCCCCTCCGACGCGGTGGCCCTGGCCGTTCGCGCTCGTGTGCCGATTCTGGTGCATGAATCGGTCATGGAAGTGGCTGGAATTGTCCCGGAACAGGACGTGCGCAGCGGCGCGCAATTACCCGGCCCGGCAGATAATGCCGCTTCGCCAGCTGCGCCCGCTTCGGACGAACCAGGAAAATCCATCAACATGGAAGACCCCTCCCGCCTGTCCATTTTCGAGGATTTCCTGAGCAAACTCGACAAGCCGAAAAGTGATGATGACAAGAAAGATGATGAAGAGAAAAAAGACGACGAGTAGAAAAGGTAAGTAAGTGAAAAAGGCACGGCAGGGTACAATTGACTCAGACGTGCCTTTTTTGTTCGGTTATTCACCCGATTACTCGCCAACGCTTCCGCTTATTCACTCTTTCACAAATCACCGCAATCAACTCATATCCCATCCATGGACAATTACTCAACCTCCCCCGAAACCTCCAGCGCCGCGCAGGGCGTGCCGCACAGCCGCGAGGCTGAAGAAGCGGTCATCGGCGCGGTGCTGATTAATCCCGAAATCTATTACGACCTGGCCCAGTTCCTCAGCCCGGACGATTTCTACCTGCACCGATTGCGCTTCGTCTGGGAGGCCTTCACCGGTCTGCATGAAAAACGCATCAAAATTGACTTCCTGACGGTCAGCAACGAACTCGAAAGCATGAGCCGGTTGGAGGAAATCGGCGGGGGCGCGTACTTGACCGCCCTGCTCAACCAGGTGCCGACCACCCTGCACGCCGAAGATTACGGCAGGATTGTCGAGTCGCACTCGGTGCGGCGCAAGATGCTGACCGCCGCCAACCAGATTGCCACGCTGGCCTACCAGGAATCATCGCCCATCGAGACGGTTATGGGCGAGGCCGAGAAGGCCATTTTCAATGTCTCGGAGCGCAAACTGCGTCACGAGGTTATGCCGATTCGCTCGGTTTTGAGCGATTTCTATGACCGGATTGACGAACTCTCGCGGCGGGATGATGACATCGTCGGCGTGCCGACCGGATTCACCGACCTGGACAAGATGCTGGGCGGCTTGCAACCCTCCGACCTGCTCATCGTTGCTGGTCGTCCCGGTATGGGTAAAACCGCCTGGATGCTGACCCTGGCCAACAACGCCGCGTTGCAATATAAAAAGCGGGTGGCAATTTTCTCGCTGGAAATGTCGAACGAGCAGGTGGTGCAGCGTTTGATTTCACAGCAGACCGGCATCGACAGTCAGCGCTTGCGCACCGGCAAACTGACCGATGAGGACTGGCCGCTCTTCACCCATTCCATCGAGGTGTTGGGCGATACGCGCATTTATCTTGACGATACCCCGGCGCTTTCGCCGCTGCAACTACGCACCAAATGCCGCCGCCTGGAGATGGAATTCGGCCTCGACCTGGTGCTGGTTGATTACCTGCAACTGATGTCGTCTGAATCGCGCAATGAAAACCGTGTGCAGGAAGTTTCGTATATTTCGCGCTCGCTCAAGCAGTTGGCGCGTGAACTGAAAGTGCCGCTGATTGCCGCCGCGCAACTCTCGCGCGCCGTTGAGCAACGCGCCGATAAAGAACCGCAACTCTCCGACCTGCGCGAATCCGGCTCGCTGGAACAGGATTCGGACATCGTCATGTTCATCTACCGCGACGAAAAAGACCCGGCCACCCAGAACGTGACCCACCTGAAAGTCGCCAAGCACCGCAACGGTCCGGTTGGGACGATTGACCTGATTTTCCGCAACAACCTGACCAAGTTCGAGAACGCGGCGACGCGGACGGTGGATTTTAATCAGTAATGTTGTCATTTCGAAGGAGCCGCTTAGCGGCGACTGAGAAATCTTACGCAAGTTGATTAAGATTTCTCGCTGCCGCTCGAAATGACAGATGTCGTGCATAAAATGACTGAATTCAAAGGCTTCACCTCCTCCGAAACCTTCACGCGCCTGCCCAATTCGTTTTTCAGCAAGTTGCTGGCTGAGATGGACGATTTGGGTGAGTTGAAGGTTGTCTTGTACGTCTTCTGGCGGATTGAGCAGATGGAGGCCGCGCAGCGGGTGCTTTCGCGGGGCGATATTGCTTCAGATACGGAGCGGATGGGCGGGTGGTCTGCGGCGGAAATCGATGCGGCGTTGGAGAAAGCCGTCCG
>JAWOIR010000140.1:0-8318 GCA_046484545.1 Anaerolineales bacterium | reverse complement strand
GGTGCGGCTGGGAGTCAGCGTTCGGCTGGGTGTGGGCGAAGGACCGAGGGTGAAGGTCGGCGTCGGGGTGGGCGTCGGCGTAAAGGTCGCCATGCCGAAGGGCGTCGGGGTCAGGGTGGGCGTCAGTGTCGGCCACTGGGTGTCGGTGGGGCGCACGGTTGGCGAGGGCCAGCGGGTGTTGGTCGGGCGCGGGGTGGCGGAGGGCCAGCGCGTATCCGTCGGGCGTACGGTGTTGGTCGGGGTGCGGCTGGGCGTGGGCGAAGGGCCGAGGGTGCGGGTCGGCGTGGCGGTCAGGGTTGGGGTAGGGGTGATGGATGGCGGTTGTGGCGCGTCTGGGGTGGGGGTGGGCTGTTGCGTGTCAGTAGGACGCGGAGTTGGGCTGGGCCAGCGGGTATTGGTCGGGCGCGGCGTGGCGGAGGGCCAGCGCGTATCGGTCGGGCGCGGCGTGCGGGTGGGCGTGCGGGTAAAAGTTGGGGTGCGGGTTGGCGAGGGGCCAAGCGTAAAGGTAGCCGTACGCGTCGGAGTCCAGGTGCGGGTAAAGGTTGGGGTGCGTGAAGGGGTCAGGGTGCGCGTGACGGTTGGTGTGCGGGTAATGGTTGGCGTGCGGGTAATGGTCGGCGTACGCGTGACGGTCGGCGTGCGAGAATTGGTCGGCGTCCAGGTCGGCCAGCGGGTATCGGTTGGCCGCAAGGTGCGGGTGGGGGTCGGTGTGCGGGAAGGGGTAAACGTGCGCGTGGGCGTGCGTGTAAAGGTAGCGGTCGGGGTGTTGCTGGCCGTCGGAGTATTGCTGGCGGTTGGGGTACGCGAGGGGGTCAGGGTATTGGTCGGCGTGGGGCTGGGGCCGGGCGTGGGCGTTTCAGTCGGCGGCGCAAACTGCTGGAAGACAAAGCGGACGGCATCAGCACCCAGTTCACGACTGGCATGGGTGCCGGATTCATCCTGGGTGCTGTTGCTCAACAGGATGTATTCCAAACTGACGGCATCGAAGGAGTATTTGCCAATATAAACCCAGCCATCACTGATGGAGGCATTGGGAAATACAGCCTGGTTGATGACCACCGTTTTGTCCTGCCCGCTGTGGCGGATGGTGTAGACGGCTCCCTGGCTGGTGGCGCGCACCGCCGGGATGCGCACATACAGCGCATACTCCCCGGCAGGGCTGCCGGGCGGTAATTTCCAGCGTGCCGAGCAGTTTGCCGTGCCGCTGACCGGGCGGACGTACAACATGCGCCCGCCTTCGCTCTGGTTGAGGTTGGTGGTCTGGATGGTCCAACAGTTGGCGGGAATCTGGTCGAAGCGGTTGCTGGTGTCATCGACCAGGATGCCGGTCGGGGCAGGGGGTGGAGCAGCCAGGGCGGGGCCGGAGGAATAGACCGGGGAGAGGTACGAGGCGCTCAGGTTGGGGTATGTGGCCCAGAGCGATTCGACCTGATTGTAAATCCAGGCGCGGTTGTTCGGGTCGCCGCGCCAGCCGTAGGGGTCGATGACGCGTCCCTGCGGGTTGGAGACGCGGAAATGCAGGTGTGGACCGGTCGAATTGCCGGTCGAGCCGCTGATGCCGATGATTTCACCCTGGGGGATGGTCGGACAGCCGGAGGTGTTGCAGGTCTGCACAGCGACCGAGGCCAGGTGTCCGTACCAGGTTTCGTAGCCATTGGGATGCCGCAGGCGCACGTAAATCCCCAAACTGGCGCGGTGGTCTTGCGGATTAATCCAACCGGCATAGATAACACGGTTACTCTCAGCGGAGGCCAGCACGGGGCGGTAACTGATGCCGTAGTCGATGGCGTCATGCCCGTTGTACCAGACGTAACGACCGAGCTGATAACTCCAATAGCCGCCAAAACCAGCGTCACAGTTGTTGTTGGGCGGCCTGGTTCCAGGCGGGTGCGGGCTGGGACAGTTTCGCCACAGGGTTTCACCAGTGTAAAGCACAATGCGGTTATCTGACTGGCTGTAATTTGGGTTGCTGTGGTCGAAGACAGATTGCTCTGACGATATTCCCCAGTAAGGCGGGTGAAGAAATGGGACAATGTTTTCCTGTGGGCGCGCAAGTCCGCGCTCATTCGGGCCGGCAGAGAGCAGGAGTAAGAAGAAGGCGAGAAAGAGCGCGCGTTTGAACATCAGGGCGTTGGGGTGACTGTGGGGCGGGCAAACAGGGAACGCATACTGGACAGGATTTCCTGCGCGTCCTGCAGACAGGCGTCAGGATTTTCACCCGATTCCAACCGAAAGGCGGTGCGCACACGGCTGTCGCTGATGAAGAAGGTCATGAATTCCAGTTTCTCTTCGCTGAAAATGCGATTGACCTCGATGAACAAATCACCTTCCTGGGTAAATTCAGTTTCCACCCGCAATGTCATCGGCAAACCGCGCCCGGCGTAAGTCGAAAGAATGCAACCGGGAAGGTCACGATGGGCCAGCACGATTTCGTCGAAGTTGTCCTCGGTTTGGGCCCAAAGTTCCGGGTCATATTCAATGCGAAAGAGATGACCGGGCTGCGAATCGCCGGGATAGGTGGGCAGACCTGTCCAGAGGATGCGCTCCGGCAGGCGCGGCAACACGGTGGGCAAGTCCAGGGTTGGCAGGGGCGTCTCGGTGGGTGTGGGCGGGATGGGCGTGTCTGTAGCGGGAAGGGGCGTGGCGCTTTCGGTAGCAGTTGGGAGCGGCAGGGTGGCACTCCATTCCGGCTGGGCGGGTTCAGCAGGGGCCTGCGGGGGAGCAGGAGCGGCAGATGGGCCGCAGGATGCCAATAGCAGGCCGAGCGTCAGGGCTGCCAGAAGCCAAACCAGGCTGCGCCATCGAGCGAAGGCAGCGGGAAAATCTGGCCGGAGACAATTTCGCAATACCATGTTTCTATTGTATCACCCAGCGCAATTGCAAAAAAGACCCCCTGTGAATCGGGCGACCAGGCGGGCGTGTGCAGGATTTGATGCCCAACGATAAGGCTTTCGCCGCTTTCCGGGGCCAGGAGGACCAACCGGCGCTGACGGTCAACAAAGGCCAGCCAGCGGCCATCCGGCGACCAGGCGGGGGAGAATCCGCGCCCGGCGTCGGCTTCGAACAGGGCGCGGCGCGTGCCGCTATCCACATCCAGCAGCCACAATTCCCCTGGCGGAAAGACAGCCGTCGAATCGGGCATGGCGATATAAGCGACCTGACTTCCATCCGGCGAAAAGCGCGCAAAAGCGATGATTTCATCGGGCAGGTTGAGTAAGGGGCCCGTTGCGCCGGGGCGCCAAAGTTGACTTCCCAGGCCGATGCCATCTGTCAGGGCATACAGCACAACCCTGGGAGCGGTATCCATGTGGTAGATGGTGGCGGGCAGGCTGGTTTCATGGAAACGGCCCGCGCGCGCGTCGGCCAGCAGGACGCGCGGGTCGGTGAGCATGTTGGTTTGCAGGTAGAGAAAATTCGCGTCAGCCCAGGCCAGGATGCGGCTGTCTGCCACAGATTCATCCAGCAAGAGACGCGATTCTCCGCTGGCGAGATGATAGACCCAGGCGGCTTCGCGTCCTTTGCACACGAGTTGCAATCCGAGCCAATCGCCCCCAAGCGGGGCGGGATGATGCGCCCAAATCTGGCAACCCGGCGGCAGGGCGAGCGACGCGCGGGAGAGAATCTCGAAATCTGGCGAGAAAAAGGTTATTTCTTCTGCGCTGGGTAAGATGGCGTATCGTTGCGGCTCGCGCACCTGGGGCGCGGCACAGGCGGGGAGCACGATAAAGAGGAAGAGCCATGCCCATGATAAGTCCCCGCATTTTGGGGTGTGAGCGCGCGCGCTCACACCCCAAAATGCGGCCTTCTTTACGGCAAATATCAGTGAGCCAATGTTCATAGGGAAAGTATACCCTTTGGGTATTGTATAATCACAAAAAATAACCAACGGAGAACACATGAATATTTTAGTAACCAACGACGACGGCGTACACGCCCCCGGTTTGCTGACGCTGGCGCAGTCCATGCGCGAGTTGGGCGATGTGACCATCCTGGCCCCTGACCGCAATTGGAGCATGAGCGGGCATAAAAAGACAATGGAACGCCCATTGCATGTGCATGAAACCCGGCTGGCCGATGGCACCGCGGCTTATGCCAGCGACGGTTCGCCATCCGACTGTGTCGCCCTGGTGATGCTGGGGCTATTCCAACAGAAATTTGACCTGGTGGTTTCAGGCATTAACCCCAATGCCAATGTCGGCCAGGACATCACCTATTCCGGGACGGTTTCGGCGGCCATCGAAGCAGTTCTCTCCGGCGTTCCCGGCATGGCCGTCTCGCTCGATTCGCCCTCCGGGTTGAAGGAACTGGATTACGGTCCGACAGCGCGGACAGCCCTGCGCGTGGCGCGAAAACTCGTCCGCAATCCGCTGCCGGAGGGGGTGGTCTTGAGCGTCAATGTGCCGTATCTGCCCGATGACGAACTGCGCGGCTTTCAAATCACCCGCCAGGGAAAACGCATTTACCGCGACGCGCTCGTGCATTACACGGCCCCGGGCGGCAGGCCGTTTTACTGGATTGGCGGCGACCATCCGACCGGAACGCCGGAAGACGGCACCGACATCGGCGCGCTGGGAGGGGGGTACGTCTCGCTGACCCCGCTGCACCTCGACCTGACCGCCCATCCGGTGGTCGAATCCCTAAACGGGATGGAGTGGTAGGACGGCCATGCCCGGATTTACATCGCCGCCCAACCCGTCCCTGTTCAACACCCAGGTCTGGGAGATTGTGCGACGCATCCCTGCCGGGAAGGTAATGGCCTACGGACAGGTCGGCGCGCTCGTGCCAGTTCCAGTCGGGATGAGCCTGAAAGATTTCGACGCCTTCCGCGCGCGCTGGGTGGGCGGCGCGATGGCCGCCTGCCCGGAGGACGTTCCCTGGTGGCGGGTGGTCAACGCGCAGGGTAAAATCAGTCCGCGCGCCGGGGCAGAGCAGCAGCGCATCCGCCTTGAGGCCGAAGGTGTCGAATTCGATGAGAAGGGGCGCATCGACCTGGCGCGCTTCGGCTGGCTTCCGAATGTATAGATAAAACATAGACAATTATTATGTTTTTTTAATCAAAATCGCTTGCATTTAAGGCGCGTGCATAGTAATATAGAGTAGACAGACGTCAGGGTGCCCCCCTCACCTTGGCGTCTGTCATTTAAGTTTAAATTTCCAAGCTCTTTGATAACTCCCGTGCTCACACCCCAAAATTCGGCCTTCTTCACGGCAAATATCAGCAAACCAATTTGCAAGAAACTCCCTCAGTGGGTAAAATCAGGTACGGAGAACCGAACATGAACGACACATCCCAATCCCCGCGCTGGACACCAACCACAAAACTCATCGCCGGTTTTACCCTGGTAGCCGTCGTTGCCTTTGCCCTGGCAAAATTCCAGGCCTTTCTGCCGCCGCTGATTATGACCTTCCTGCTGGTCTACTTGTTGTATCCGGTGGCAAAGTTTTTCGAGAGCAAACTGCGCATTGGCTGGGGACTGGCAATAGCCATCGTATACCTGATTTTAATTGCCATCGTTGTCGGGCTGGCAACCATCAGCGGCTTTGAACTGGTTTCGCAAGTGCAAAGCCTGATTAAATTCATTGAAACCAGCCTGATGCAATTGCCCGAATTTATGCGCGATATATCTGACCGGACGATAGAAATCGGGCCGCTGGTCTTTGAAATGAGCGCGCTCGACCTGAATTCGCTCAGTCGTCAATTATTGGACGCATCCAGCGCGCTGCTCTCCGGCAGCGGGACCCTGGTTGGCACGGTGGCCGGGACGGCGCTCAACTCGCTGCTATGGGGTTTATTCATCCTGATTGCTTCCCTGTTCATTTTGCTCGAAAGCAAAGGCCTGCCGGAAGGTATCCTGCGCATCAATGCCTACGACTACACAGCAGACATGCAGCGCGCCAAGGTAGAACTGGCAAATATCTGGAACTCGTTCTTTCGCGGACAACTGACCGTCATCGGGGCTGCGATTGTGGTGTATGCCATTCTTTTGAACATCCTGGGCGTTAGGTTTGCTTTTGGCCTGGCCTTGCTGATTGGGGCGGCGCGCTTTTTCCCGTATGTCGGCCCTGGTATCGGCTGGATTACGCTTGTGCTGGTCACACTTTTCCAGGTCAATAAACCCTTTGGCATGGCCGACTTGCCCTATGTCGCCCTTGTTTTCGGCCTGGCCTTTGCCGTTGATGTCTGTTTCGACTATTTTATCTATCCGCGTGTGATGGGAAACGCACTCAAGGTTCACCCGG
Organism: Anaerolineales bacterium; assembly: GCA_046484545.1. Taxonomy (GTDB): domain Bacteria; phylum Chloroflexota; class Anaerolineae; order Anaerolineales; family Villigracilaceae; genus UBA8950. The sequence goes on along the minus strand of JAWOIR010000140.1, from coordinate 2,078 downwards.
CAGGCGTGCTATTTTCGGCTATTATCGGCTATAGTTTGTTGGGAATTCTGGGTGTCGTACTAGCGGCCCCAATGCTGGCAACCCTGCAATTGATAGGCCGATATGTGGTGCGCAAATTATTCGATGTTGACCCCTGGGAAGGGCTGGACGAGCAAAAGGCAACGGCTCCGACTTTGCGCGAGCAATTGGCAACCTTGTGGTCGAAAGCCTTGAAAATTCAACAGAAAATCAAACAAAAGATTAGCAAATAAGTGGTAGACTATTCCTATAAATACATGTTCTGAAAGGAGTGAAAGATGTCCAAAAATCCCGAACCTGCAACCGAAACCCTGGCTGAAACCGAGAACTATCTGGTCTGGAAAGCCGACGAACCCGACGGTGAAACCACCTTCCACGTCGAACTGGGCAATATGACCATCCATTTCTTCAAGGAAGAATGGGAAGAATTTCTCGAACTGGCCCGCGCACTGGAGGGATAATGTCCCCCATCGCAGAAGACACCGCACCCCTGTAACAAACAGAAGGCGCGGTGTCTTTTTTTAAGGAAAGGCGAGGAAATGGACTAAACTAACGCCGGTCGTCTTTCAGCACCGTTGTCAGAACAATGCTGACGATGCTGACAATCAAACCACCCAGGAAGGCGGGCCAGAATCCATCTACGGTGAAGCCAATGCCGAAGTTTTGGCCGATGACCCCCGTCAGCCAGAACAGCACGGTATTGATGACCAGGGTAAACAGGCCCAGGGTCAAGACAATCAACGGGCAGGTCAGGAATTTGAGCAAGGGCCGCACCAGGGCGTTGAGCAGGCCGAAAATCAGGCCCAGACCGAGGTAAGAGACCCAGTTGGTATCCTGCACGGCCTGGATTCCATTAACCAGCGAAACGGCGGCGTACAGGGCGACGGCGTTAATCAGTAAACGAAGTAAAAATTTATTCATCTTTTTTCTCCTTTTCTTTGGTATACGTCTTACAATCAATTTGGTTGCTGGCCGGGAGCCTGCATCCACAGCAGGGTGCGCTTGGGTTCAAACCCGGCGGACTGTATGGCCTGGTCGGCAGGCCCAACGGGATATTCGAGATGCAATCCGCCCAGGTTCGAGAACATGCGTCGGGCATAGAAGAGCAATTCCGTCAAGGCGGTTTCATCTGGATTTGGCGGACAGGCCAGCCAGACGTGCGACGATTTGCCGCCCTGGTAACGGCAACTGACCACACCGTGCAGGTTATCGTTGGTTTCGACCGTGTACTGGCTGACGTCAATATCCACCAGGAAGCGGTAAATCTTACGCCACAGCGACGGCCCAAACGCCGACCAGGATTGCTGCCGGTGATACCAGTCCATTTCTTCAGGATAGGCGCGCTCCAGCCAAGTGCGCTGCTGCGTCCAGTCGCGGCTGGAGCGGGCACGGATTCTAAAAGCCGGGTCGCTGCCGATGCGGTTCAAGGTGCGCGAGGGTGCGTGCCATTCGGTGCGACGCATCCGCTCCCGGAAGCCCAGTTCCTGGTAAATCTTGATTGCACCGGGATTGTCCGCGCGGACGTGCAGCCAGAGCGTACTGGCCCCTTTTTCGCGGGCGCGTTCCATCGCCATGTCGGTCAAAATCCGCCCGATGCCCCGGCGGCGATAGTCCGGGTGGGTAGCGACATTGGCAATCAGGTAAACGCGCTTGCCAAAGCGGTGAAACGGAATCAGGCTGGCGTTGCCGACCACCCTGCCGTCCGCCTCCCAGACGAAGCCCGAAAGCGGCAGTGAGATGACATCCACCACATGCGGGGCCCAGCTGAGGAAGACGTTATCGCGCCCATGGCGGCGCATTTCGTTCAAGTGTGAGCGCCCGCTTGGATCCATGCTGTCTTCAAAGCACAGTTCAACCAGGTCGGCCACGGCGGGCAGGTCACGCAGGATATTGAGGGGTCGCGCTTGCCCGGATGTGACAGGCGCGGCGGTCAGGGTCAGGTTCATCACTGGCAATTATACCGCCCGCATTAAATCAAGTGTAGAATAGACTCATACAGATTTCTTACGGCGTTCATTGAGTATGCCAGCGCGCCTTTTGCTATAATTCAAGGGTATAGT
>JAWOIR010000135.1:0-6882 GCA_046484545.1 Anaerolineales bacterium | reverse complement strand
CCATCTATGCCAAACTCGAACACCTGAACCCCGGCGGCTCGGTCAAAGACCGGGTTGGGTTGAACATTATCGAACAGGCCGAAAAACGCGGCGAACTCAAACCTGGCGGCACCATCGTCGAAGCCACCAGTGGTAACACTGGCGTCGGGCTGGCCATCGCCGCCAGTGTTACCACTGGTGGCTTCGACGATGGTGGCGCCGGGTTTGAGTTCGCCGCGTTTTTCGGCCTGTTCGATGATGTTCAACCCAACCCGGTCTTTGACCGAACCGCCGGGGTTCAGGTGTTCGAGTTTGGCATAGATGGGTATCCGAACTTCATGGGCAATACGGCCCAGGCGGACCAGCGGCGTGTCCCCAATTGTCCCCAAAATGCTATCGTAAACACGCTTTTCGTGCGACACAGGTAATCCAGACATTTTTGCTCCTTATTTTGGCTGGACTTATTTTACCAAGTTTCTCTTCATATACCAGACAGGTTCTCTGATATTTGACGCAAAGAAGCCTGACTGTCTAATTGGTGCGGTGCGCCACTGGCCACCTGCCGAGGAGAGCCGGAAAGCAATCATGCAGATAGGACAGTCAGAGGTGTAGAAGGCCGCTTTTTGGAAATTCCCATGAGATGGCAAAGATGGCCGATGCGGGGTTCGCCCTACTGAGCCAGTTTTTCGTAAAAGCCTGCCACTACTCCCCAATCGTGTGCAATAAAGCCATGTTCGGGTTGCGCAACGCGCCAACCGGGAATCCGCAAATGATGACCACCTGGTCACCGGGGCGGAAATTGGTCGTTTCAAGCAAGGCGCTATCCACCCGTTCTATCATCAACTCCAGGGTCTCGACAAAATCGAGGCAGCGCGGGCAAATCCCCCACAGGAAAGACATCTGGCGATAGGTGTTTTCATTCGACGTGAAGGCAATTATCGGAACCTGGGCGCGGACTTTCGACATCAACCAGGCTGTGCTGCCGTGAATGGTGAAAACCGTGATTCCGGCCACATCGCGGTCGCGGGCAATGGCATAAGCGGCGCGCGCCATGGCGGCGGCGTCCGTATCGCCCAGGCCGTCCTGTGCATTTTGATACGATTGTCCCCAATCGAGGAAGTGACTTTCAGCCTCGCGGGCGATACGGTCCATCATCGCCACCGCCTCGACCGGGTATTTGCCCGCCGCCGTCTCACCGGAGAGCATGATGGCGTCGGTACCGTCGAAGATGGCGTTAGCAACATCAGAAGCCTCGGCTCGGGTCGGGAGCGGGTTGATAATCATCGATTCGAGCATCTGCGTGGCTGTGATGACCAGTTTGGCTTTGGCATTGGCGGCGCTAATAATGCGCTTCTGAATGACCGGGACGCGCTCCGGGGGCATTTCCACGCCCAAATCGCCGCGCGCCACCATGACGCCGTCTACCGCGTCGAGGATGTCGTCAAGGTCGTCCAGGGCTTCGGGGCGTTCGAGTTTGGCAATCACCAGCGGGCGCGGCTGGTTGGCAGGTAGAAGCCGCTTGATAGCGTGGCGAACCTGGATGATGTCCTGCACTGAGCGCACGAACGAGATGGCAATTGCCTCGATGCCCTGCTGGAGACCAAAGGCCAGGTCGGCTTCGTCTTTTTCAGTAAAGGCGGGGATGCGCAAACGCACACCGGGCAGGTTGATGCCCTTGTTGGAACTCAACACCCCGCCGACCACCACCCGCGCCTGGATGACTCGCCCTTTAACGGAACCAACCACCAGCACAAGCCGACCGTCATCGAGCAGCATCCGGTCTCCAGCGCGGATTGATTCGAAGAGTTCCGGGAACGTGACCGGAATCTTTTGCTCTTCTCCGACAGGGAGCGGGTCATCTTGCCAGTAAACACGAACCGGCTCATCGAAAGACAGGGCCAACGGTTGGGGCAAAACGCCGACCCGCAGTTTGGGGCCTTGCATGTCCAGCATAATGCCGGCGGAAATTTCAAGTTTTTCGGCAACCTGCCGAATACGCTGGATGCGTTTGGCGTGGTCCTCGTGTGTGCCGTGTGAAAAGTTCAGGCGGGCAACATTCATACCGGCCTTGAACAATTTCTCAAGGGTTTCTTCCTCTTCGCTGGTGGGGCCGATGGTGGCTACAATTTTGGCGCGTCGTTCCATGTTTTTATCCTTCAATTAAAATTCGTGGCTCTTTGGTATCTCCGTGTTAATTTTTACGTTTTTCACGGGAAATCCAAATAGCCTAAATTTATCGGGACGCAGAAAAAAGTACCTGCGTCCCGATTTTAACCGCTTTTCTGCTCGCTTACAGGTAGTTCATCTCTTTTGCCAGGCGGGTCAGCTCCTCACGGAATTGCGGATGGGCAATGTTAATAAGCGCCTGGGCACGCTGACGGATGGTCTTGCCATACAACTCCGCCACACCGTACTCGGTGACGATAAAGCGGACATGGTTGCGGGAAGTGACCACGCCCGCGCCCGGCTTGAGCATGTGGGCGATTTTGCTGATCACCGTGCCATCGCGCATGGTATTGGTGCTGGGCAGGGCAATAATTGGGACACCGCCCTTTGAGCGCGCCGCGCCGTAGATAAAGTCCAACTGGCCGCCAACACCCGAATACAATTTGTGGCCGATACTGTCGGCGCATACCTGACCGGTCAGATCGACCTCAATGGCCGAGTTAATTGCGACCATGCGCTCGTTCTGGGCAATCACAAACGGGTCATTGACATATTCGGTGCGATGGAATTCAATCATCGGATTATTATCGACCCAATCGTACAGGCGTTGGGTGCCGAGAATAAACCCGGCCACAATCTTACCCGGATGCAGGGTTTTGCGCGCATTGGTGAGCACACCGGCCTCGACCAGGTCAATCACGCCTTCCGAAAACAATTCGGTGTGGATGCCGAGGTCTTTCTTATCAAACAGGTAATTCAAAACCGCGTCCGGCACTGCGCCGATGCCCATCTGCATGGTTGCGCCATCAGGAATCAAGGCCGCAATGTGCTTCGCCATGGTTTCGACTACCTCGGAATCGCCTTCCTCGGTCATGCGCAATTCAGAAATTGGATAACTGACCGGCACAACATGGGTCAGGCGGCTGACATGGATGAACGAATCGCCCAGGGTGCGCGGCATTTGCTCGTTGACTTCAGCAATGATAATTTTGGCGGATTCTGCAGGTGACTTGGTCAGACCAACTTCGACACCCAGCGAGCAAAATCCATGCTCATCGGGTGGGGAGACGTGAATCATGGCCACATCAACTGGCAGGATTCCGTTTTTGAACAGCAGGGTAAATTCGGAGAGCAAGACCGGAGTGAAATCGGCGCGCCCCTCGTGGACAGCCTTGCGGACATTGTGACTGATAAACATGGTGTTGACACGCAGGTGGCCTTCCATTTCGGGGGCAACATATTCCGCCGGGCCAACGGTCAGGGCCTGGCAAATCTCGACATCGTGCAGTTCAGGAGCGCGCTTTACCAACGCACCAAGCAGGTTTTTCGGGACGGAGACATTGCCAGTCAGGAAAATGCGATTTCCAGACTGCACCACTTCGACGGCTTCTTCGGGCGTGCAAACACGGGATTGATAAATGCTCTGCCAGGACATGGACTAGCCTCCTTCTTCCTGCGGAAGCCAGAGATGCAAATGCCGCAGTTCGCCCTTAAAAATGTTGACGCCCATTTCTAATGCCGGATTGCGGGCAATGGCGTTTTCCACCCCAAATTCGGCAATTCCCATAATATAAGGCATGGCCGCATTGACAAAGGCATGTGTGGCCGTTCGTGCTACCACTGCTGAGATATTTGGAACGCAGTAGTGCAGGATGCCCTCTTCGAGATAGGTCGGATGTTCGTGCGTGGTCGGGCGCGAGGTTTCGCAGCAGCCGCCCTGGTCAATGCTCATATCTATCAAGACGGAACGTGGCTTCATGGTCTTGAGCATTTCGCGGGTAATGACAATTGGAGCGCGCTCACCCGGGACATGCACCGCCCCGACAACCACATCGGCAAAATTACAGGCGCGCTCAATATTACGCCGGGTGGCAATCATCGTAACGGCACGCGGGTCGCGGTCATGGACACGCTGCAAGGCTTCCAGACTCTTATCCAACACCGTCACCTGCGCACCTGCCGCCAGGAAGGCGGCCGCCGCGCTGGCCCCGGCCGCCCCTGCACCAACAATTACCACTTCCGCAGGAGGCACACCAACCACGCCGCCAAGCAGGACACCCTTTCCGCCCAGGATGTTTTGCATACAGCGCGCCGCAATCTCCGGCGCCATCAAGCCGCCAATCTGACTGAGGGCATGAAGGACAGGCAGCATCCCATTAGCCAACTGGATTTGCTCGTAGGCAATAGCGGTAACCTGTTTCTCAACCAGGCCTTCCACACGTCCCTGGCGTGCTGATGCCAGGTGCAGAAAGCCCATCAAGATTGTCTCAGGCACAATCCACTCGATTTCATCTTCCATCGGTCGGGCAATCTTCAGCAGCAGTTCGGCACGACCAAAAACCTCGTGACCAGAATAAACAATACTTGCCCCGGCCTGCTCATAATCCTGGTCAGGGAAGCCAGCTCCCATGCCCGCATCATGCTCCACATAAACCGTGTTGCCTTGCTGGACAAGGATTTCAACCCCTGCCGGTGAAGCGCCAACGCGATATTCAAAGGGGCGGCGCTCTTTTGGGATGCCAATATTCATAAGTGCCTCCATAGAAATTGGTTTTCTAATATTTGCCGTGAAGAAGGTCACATTTTGGGATGTGAGCGCGCCGCTTACCTGCGCGCTCACATCCCAAAATGTGGGAACTTATCACTGGAATTCTCAAAAAGTTATGAAATTTGGTAAGAAAGAAACCCTAAAGGCTGTGACACCTTTAGGGTTTTATTGGCTTAAGGCTTACTCCATTTGCAGGACTTCGCCGATTTTGGTCAAAGCCCAATCGATGGTCTCTTTATCGATGACCAGGGGCGGCGCAAAACGGATGACATTGTCGTGGGTTTCCTTGGCAAGAATACCGCGTTCTTTGAGCGCTTCACAGAAACGGCGCGCGCCACCCGCTTCGGGGCGCAGTTCGACGCCAATCAGCAGTCCGCGTCCGCGCACTTCCTTGACGTGCTTGCTGGGGATTTCACTCAAACGCTCGACAAAGTAATTGCCCAATTCGTCGGCACGTTCATCCAGTTTTTCATCGCGCAGCACACCAATCGCCGCTCGGCCGACCGCAGCCGCCAGCGGATTGCCGCCAAAGGTCGAGCCGTGGTCGCCGGGTTTGAACAGTCCCATAATGGGCGTATCCGCCAGGACAGCCGAAATCGGGTAAAAGCCGCCCGAAAGGGCTTTGCCAATCACGAGCAGGTCAGGGCGGACGCCTTCTTCGTGCTGGAAGGCGAATCTGCGTCCGGTGCGGCACAGACCGGTCTGGATTTCATCGGCAATGAAGAGTACGTTGTGCTTCTTGCAGATGTCGGCCACTTTTTTCAGGTAGCCCTTCGGCGGAATGACCACGCCCGCTTCGCCCTGAATCGGCTCAAGCAAGATGGCGGCAGTGTTGGGGGTGATGACCTTCTCGAAGGCTTCCGCATCGCCGTAAGGAACGGCCACAAAGCCTGGCGTGAACGGCCCAAAGTTCTCTTTGTAACTCGGCTCGGTGGAGAACGAAATGATGGTCGTGGTGCGCCCGTGGAAATTGCCTTCAGCGACGACAATTTCTGCCTCGTGGCGCGGTACGCCCTTGACGACATAAGCCCACTTGCGCGCCAGTTTGACCGCCGTCTCGACCGCTTCCGCGCCGGAATTCATCGGCAGGCACATCTCAAAGCCGCTAAACTCACATAATTCCTGATAAAAGAGCGGTAACTGGTCGTTGCGGAAAGCCCGCGAAGTCAGGGTGACGGTTTTGGCCTGTTCGAGCATGGCATTCAGGATGCGCGGGTTGACATGACCCTGGTTGACCGCCGAATACGCCGAAAGGCAATCAAGGTACTTGTTACCATCCACATCATGAACCCAGACGCCTTCACCGCGTTCGATAACAACATCCAGGGGATGGTAATTGTGCGCGCCGTACTTTTCTTCCATTTCAACAAATTGTTGGCTTTTCATATTCATCACTCGCTATGCAACGCCCAGCAAACGGGCCAGGATGGCTTTTTGGGCATGCAGACGGTTGTGCGCCTGCGGGAAGATGGCAGAATGCGGGCCATCGGCAACATCATCGGTCAGTTCGTGGTTGCGGTGAGCCGGCAGGCAGTGCATGACAATCACATCCTTGTCGGCTTCGCTGACCAGTTTGTCATTCACCTGATAGGGCGGGAAGACGGCTTCACGCTTGGCCGCTTCTTCTTCCTGTCCCATGCTGGTCCACGTATCAGTGTAGATAACCTGCGCGCCCTTGACGGCTTCATGCGGGTCGCGCAACATGCTAATTTTTGCGCCACTGGCGGCGGCCAGTTTTTGGCCGGTCTCAATGGCGACATCTGGCATGTCAAAGCCTTCGGGGCTGGCAATTGTGAAATTGCCGCCGAGCATGACGACGATATGCATCAGCGAGACTGCCACATTGTTGCCATCGCCAACATACGAGACGTTCAACCCTTTCATCGGGCCGAATTTCTCGATAATGGTCTGGGCGTCGGCCATGGCCTGACAGGGATGGCTGAAGTCGCTCAGTCCGTTGATAACCGGTACCGACGACCACTTCGCCAGTTCGACAACGTGGGCGTGGTCAAAAACACGCGCCATGACCACCTGCACATAACCGGACATAACCCGGGCCACATCCGAAATGGCCTCGCGCTTGCCCAGTCCGATTTCGTTGGGGGAAAGATAAAGCGCGTCGCCGCCCATATGGCGCATGGCCATATCGAACGAAACGCGCGTGCGCAGGCTGGGCTTCTGGAAAATCA
>JAWOIR010000093.1:0-3118 GCA_046484545.1 Anaerolineales bacterium | reverse complement strand
GTTCAGCCACCATATCGGCCAGCACATCAAAGCCACCCTGCCAGAAAGCCGCGTCGCGGATGTCGATGCCGGCTTCGGCCAGGATTTTCTCCGGGGCTTCGGAGCCGCCGGCGGCCAGCAGTTTCATGTATCCGGGCTTAAAGGAGTCGCCTTCGGCTTTGAATCGTTTGTAGAGCGCCAGCACCAGCAGTTGCCCGAAGGCATAGGCGTAGACGTAGAAGGGGGTGTGGTAGATGTGCGGGATGCTGACCCATTCCCATTTGAACTCGTCGCTGACTTCGACCGAATCGCCAAACTGGGTCTTGAGATTTTCGAGATAGGCAGCAGCCAATTCATCGACCGAGGCGTTTTTCTGCACCATTTCGTGGGCAGTTTTCTCGAACAGAGCGAAGAAGGACTGGCGCATGATGGTGGCGTAGTTGTCGTCAATCTGGCGAAAGAGCATATCACGGCGCACCGCTGGGTCTTTTTCTTCGGCCATCAGGCGGTCGATGAGCATCATCTCGCCAAAGGTGGAGGCGGTTTCGGCCAGCGGCAGGCAGGAATGCTGGGTGAAGGCATTGTGCTCCTCGGCCATCATCGAGTGGATGGCGTGGCCGAGTTCGTGCGCCAGGGTGGCAACGTCGTCGCCTTTGCCCTGGTAGTTGACCAGCACCCAGGGCGTCAGGGCGGGTTCGACCGTCCAACAGAAAGCGCCGTCGCGTTTGCCCTTTCGGACTTCGCTATCAATGTGGGCTTCGTCAAAGACGCGTTTGGCCTGTTTGCCGAAATCAGGATGAAAGTCCGAGAAGGATTCGAGCACCATGTCGGTGGCCTTGTCGAAAGCAAATTCCTTGCTCGATTGGCTGACCGGGGCATAAATATCGTAGCGGCGCAACTTCTCCACGCCGAGCATGCGGGCTTTGATTTTGAAGAAGCGCTGGAAGATGGCCGCGTTCTTCTCGGCGACATCCAGCAGGATATCCACGGCTTCGTTCGGGATGTCGTTGTCCAGGTTGCGGGCGGCGATGGGATTGGTGTGCTTGCGCAGGGTCACGTTTTCGTTGCGCCAGTCGCGGACGAGGGTCTGGTACATCTGGCCGAGGATGGGGCCGTCATCGCCATAGACGCGGTAGAGTTCCTGGTAGGCACGGGCGCGCAAGTCGGGGTCGGCGGTGCGGACATGGGACATCAGTTCGCCGCGCGTCATTTCTTTGACTTCGCCATCCACCTCGACTTTGAAGACGTAGCGCGTGGTGAGCGAATCGTACAGGTTGGTGAGCGCCCCGGAACCGGTGACATTTTTCAAGTTGACAATTTTCTCTTCCGGCTCGCTCAGGGTGTGCGGTTTATACAGGCGCAGGGCTTCGAGGTAGTAGCGGTAATCGCCGGAAACCGCCATCAGGCGTTTGGCGTTGACGTCGTCGAGGTCTTTCCACCACAGGCTGAAGAACAGGGAGCGGTTTTGCAGTTCGGCAAAGAATTGTTGGACGCGCCCCATCAGGGCCATGGCGGTCTGGTTCTGGGTGTCGGCGGCAAACATCAGCCCGGCAAAGCCATAGACGCGGTGCGCCAGGCGGGTGGTCTTTTCGGAGTGCGCCAGGATGTCCATGAAGTGTTCCGCGTCAATTTCCGGGTTCAGGTCGGCGCGGAATTGCTCAAATTCGGCCACCTGCTTTTCGAGTTCGCTGAAGGCGGATTCGAGTTCGGCGGAGTCGGGGGCGGGGAACAGGTCGGTTAGTTTCCAGGGGGATTGGGTGAAAGTCATAAAAAAAGTCTCCTGTGGTTCAGGTTAGATGTTTGCCTAATTTTATCAGGAATTTTGCGAAAATTTATTCGTTCCTTGCTGGTTCTTTAGGAATTCCCGTGATAAGCCCCGCATTTTGAGGTGTGAGCGTGCGTACGAACGCTCCCTTCTTCACGACAAATATCAGAGAGCCTCCTTGCTATTGCAACAATTCCAAATCCGAAAGATAAAGGCGCTCACCCAAGAGAGGGGAATCACCCCACCCCCAGCCCCTGCGCCAGCATCCTGTGGACGCCCCTCAAGGGGCGATGAGGATGGGAGAAAGTTCATTTCAGAGTTGGAATTGCTGTATAATCCCGCTTATGGGACAAATACTCGCCATCGACATCGGCGGCACACAGATTCGGGCCGCGCTTTTTGAACGTGATACCTTGAAACCGGTACGGGTCGAACGCACCCGCACCGAAGCCAGCAAACCGGGCGTCTATGAGCGCCTGGAAGCGCTGGTGGCCTCGATTTGGCCCACCGACGCACAGGTGGACGCCATCGGCATCGCCTCCCCCGGCCCGCTCGACCCGCACAAAGGCGTCATCCTTGCCACGCCCAATATCAAGGAATGGCAGAACTTCCCGCTGACCGCCAAACTACAGGCGCGTTTCAACGTGCCGGTCGTGCTGGACAACGACGCCAACCTGGCCTGCCTGGGCGAGTGGAAATTCGGTGCCGGGCAGGGACACCAGGACGTGCTTTACCTGACCATCAGCACCGGCATCGGCGGCGGCGTGGTCTCGAATGGACGCCTGGTGCAGGGCTATCACGGCCTGGCCGCCGAGCTGGGACACACCACCGTCTGGCCCGATGGCCCGCTGTGCGGCTGCGGCAAACGCGGACACATCGAGGCGATTGCCTCCGGGACGGCGATTGCGCGTTATGCCCGCGAACAAATCCGGGAGGCTGCACGCCCCTCCTCGCTGGCCGCGCTGGAGATAATCACCTCGCGCGATGTTTCAAATGCCGCCGCGCAGGGCGACCTGCTCGCCATCGAGACCCTGGCGCGGGCCGGGCGCTACCTGGGCATCGCCGTCGCCAACTTCCTGGCCGCCTTCGACCCGTCGATTGTCATCTTCGGCGGCGGAGCCTCCAACAGCGGCGCGCCGCTTTTCGAGCCCTTCCACGCCAGTTTGCGCGAACACATCTTCAATCCCACCTACCTCGACAACCTGGAATTTGCCCGCGCCGCCCTGGGCGATGACGCCGGTCTGCTCGGCGCGCAAGCCCTGGCTGTGTCTAATACGTAATGGTTTTCAAGTCAAACTGGTAGCCCCACGGCTCATCCGGGCTATCGGTTTTGTTTGCATCCAAACCAAACTGCAAAATTTCCATTTCTTTGGG
>JAWOIR010000082.1:0-2528 GCA_046484545.1 Anaerolineales bacterium | reverse complement strand
GCGACAATCACGCGCTTGTCGGTCAGTTTGCGGACAGTTTCAATGGCACTCTTGAGCGCGTTGGGGGTGTGGGCAAAGTCGACAATTGCGCTGAAGGGCTGGCCGTAGTCGATGCGCTCCATGCGGCCCGGAATGCCGGTCAGGGCGGCAATGCCGCGCGCGGCGTCCTGCGGGGCGATGCCCAGGCCGAGGATGGAAGCCGTCAGGGCCGCCAAGATGTTCGAGACGTTGAAATCACCCACCAGCGGGCTGTAAATCGGCACTGAGAAATCGTCCCCGACTGCGTCAAAGGTGAGGCCGGATGGCAGGAAGCGCGCGTTCACGGCACGGATGTCGGCCTGTCCGCCGATGCCATAGATGCGTTGGGAGATTTCTGCCTGGGGGTCAGTGGAAGTTAATTCCGAGTTTGCTACGCGAACAATATCAGAGAGATAGCCATGCGACCAGTCATCCCGGTTGAGCACGGCCAGGCGGTAGGACTTGCCATTTTTGGGCGGGGTCTCAGCCAGCAGTTGGAAGAGGCGCGCTTTGGCGGCACGATAAGCCTCCAGTGAGCCGTGGTCGTTGAGATGTTCGTGCGTGATGTTGGTGACGACGCCGATGTCATACAGCGCGGCGTCGGCGCGGAATTGCTCGAGGCCGTGCGAGGTGGTCTCCAGGACGACATGCGTCAGGCCGGCGGCGACCATTTTGGCGAGGTACTGCTGCACGTCCGGCGCGTCGGGGGTGGTGACGTGGAAGCCGGTATCCAGTTCTTCGTCTCCGATAACGGCGTTGACGGTCGAAATCATCCCTGCTCGTATCCCGGCGGCAACCAGGATTTGGTAGAGCAGGTTGCTGGTGGTGGTCTTGCCATCAGTGCCGGTGATGCCGATGACAGTCAGGCTTTTGCCAGGGTAGTCGTAGAAGGCCGAGGCCAGGTAGGTGACGACCCGGCGGGCGTTTTCGACACGGATGTAAGGCACGCCCAGGCCGCCGATGTCCTCTTCCCCGACGGCCGCCGCCGCGCCTTTTTCGATGGCGGACGCGATGAACTTGTGTCCGTCCGCGCTGCCGCCGGGCATGGCGATAAACAGGTCGCCAGGCTGGACCTTGCGCGAGTCAATCACGATGTTGGTGATGGGCGGGTTATTGCCAAAATCGCCAGAATAAGGAAAGGGAAATTCTGCAAACAGGTCTGAGAGGAGTTTTTGTTTGGTCATTGGGATGTTTTACCATAAAAGCCCCCTCCCTGCCTCCCCCAAATTCCAAAATCGGGAATTTGGGGGAGGGGTATACTTCCAATTCGGCTTTCAGCCTGTGCTCAGCAAAACAAAAAAACAGGCCGGGAAAATTCCCGACCTGTTCAAGTGCTACATTTTTTGTTAGCGCAGGCTGGCACGCAGGCCTTCGAGTTTACCGGCGACCGAGCCGTCCAACACTTTGTCGCCCACACGGATGACGAGGCCGCCCAGAATGGACGGGTCGACATGGAAAGCGACAGACTCAGCGCCAGACTTAGCAAGCACGTCTTTCTTGACAGATTCCTGCTCGGCATCGCTGAGAGGCAGGGCGCTGGTCACTTCGGCAGACTGGCCGGAGACCGTTTCGCCTTCCATGATGACCACCTTGCCAGCCTTAACGCCGGAGAAGAATTCCTCCAGCAAGGCGTGCTGACGCTTGTCATCCAGGACATCACCGACCAGTTTTTGAGTGGCAGCAATCGAGAGAGCGGCAACCTGTCCGCGCAGGTCGCTCAAGATGCGGTTGCGCTCTTCTTCGAACTCAGCCATGGCCTTTTCACGGGCTTTATCGGCTTCGGCCTGGGCGGCGGCTTTGACGTCACGCCCGGCGATTTCGGCGCGTTCGGTGGCTTCACGCACCATGCCGGCAGCCTTGGTCTGGGCTTCGGCCAGAATTTTTTCGGCTTCTTTTTCGGCGTTGGCGCGGGCTTCGGCGGCCTCGCGGGCGTCTTCAAGTCCCTGATTGATTGTCGCACGGCGCTTTTCGAGCAGGCCGGAAATCGGGGTGACAATCCACTTGTACACCACGATATACATGATGATTACGTTGACAATCTGAACCAGCAAAAAGGGTAAGTTAATACCTAGTGCTTCCAAAATATCCTCCTGTCGTTTAGAAGACGAACAAAATCAGGAGCGCAACCACCAAGCAGTAAATCGCAACGGCTTCAGCAAAGGCAATGCCCAGAATCATGTTGGTCTGGATGATGCCGGTAGCGTCCGGGTTGCGTCCCATCGCCTGCACTGCACCGCCGGTGAGAATACCAATACCGGCTCCAGCGCCAATCGCGCCTAACATAGCAAGACCTGCACCGATGAATTTTGCGGCTTCAGCTTCCATTGTAGATAATCCTCCGTATTTATCGATTTCGGGCGGAACGATTTGCCAAAACAAACCGCGCCACTTTGAATAGGTTTTACCGGGCAAAGAGTCGCCCGAAATTTACGCGTGTTCCTCGTCGTGGTGTTCGCCATGTCCCTGAGTCGCCTGGGCCATGAAGACCATTGTCAGCATACCAAACACAA
>JAWOIR010000052.1:0-4097 GCA_046484545.1 Anaerolineales bacterium | reverse complement strand
TGGGCCGATTGTACGGCGAGACAGGCCGAGGTGAGTTTGGAGGTCAGGGTCCCGTAGGTTGTCAGGTCGGCGCACGGCTCGGTATCCCCACTCAGGCGGGTGTAATACTGTCGGGCGTCTTCCAGACTCAGTTGGGCGGCTTGTACTTTGGCGCGCGCCAGGCTGATGGCGTCGCCAGTGGGCGGAATGATGGTTTCGATGGTTTCGCGGGTGGTTTCATCCCTGTAACTGGTGAGAAAAGTCGCAGGGACATACTCAGCATTGTAGGTGTACTGAGAAGTTATGAGCGCCGATTCTGCGCGGCTGAGCACGCTTTCGGCGGCAGTGATTTCATCAGCGGAGGCGTTGGCGGCTTTTTTCTCGTCCAGGCTGCGCTGAGCTTCGAGCAGGGCTTGCTCTGCGCGATAGACCGCCGGGCTGATGAGATATTGCAGTTCGCTGATGGCCTTATCGAGGCTGGTTTGGGCATTGATGCGCGCAATGTCTGTGCTGATGAGCGCGTCGGGGGAGATGAGCGCTTGCAGGGCAAGTTCTTTTTCGGCCAGGGTCAGGCGCGCGGCGCTGTCATCCAGGACGACCAGGATGTCGCCTTCCGCGACCGTCTGCCCGACCTGCACCGGGACGCTGACCACCGTCCCGCCAGAGCGGAAACTGAGTTCAATCCGCGCGACAGAGAGCAGTTTGCCTGAACCGTTGAGAAGGATGGAAATATCGCCCTTGCGAACCCGGGCCGTTTGCAGCGGCGCTTCGGTCGCTTCAGCCGTTTGCGGGGCCAGGCCCCAAAAATAATATCCCCCGGCAGCCAGGGCGATGAGCAGGATAATGATAGGGGTCAGACCCCAACGGCGTTTCGATGATTTGCGCATGATTTTCTCCAGGAATATGTTTTCCTGAAGGATAGCAAGCGTGTGTAAAGTTTATGTAAAGAATAGTGGAAGGGTGCTAAAAGAAATGTGACGCGCAGCGTAATTTGTCACTATTTGGCGGTCAGGGCATCAAAGGGTATGTAAGACTTGCAGACCAAAGCGTGAAAACCCAAAAAGGACAAAGGTTTTTTACCCCTATGAACAAAACGACATTTCTTCAAAAACTCTCCAAAAATCCCCGCCCGGTGGTGGTCGATTTTTGGGCGCCCTGGTGTGGCCCGTGCAAGATGATTAAGCCCGTTCTCGAAAAGTTATCCAAAGAATACGCTGGCAAAGTTGATTTGTGGCAAATCAACGCCGATGATAACCAGGGATTGTTGCAGGAACTCGGTATTCGTGGAATCCCGACCCTGATTGTGTACCGCAAAGGCGAAGAAGTGTTGCGCTCGGTTGGTGCAAAACCGGAATCAGCCCTGCGAGGCATGTTCGCCGATTTGGCCGAAGGCAAAGACCCCGAGCCGCCAGGTATTCCAATGGCGCAGAGAATTTTTCGGCTTGTGGCTGGAGGATTTGTGGCTTTCTGGGGCTGGAGCAACGACGTCAACCTGCTCCTGATTGTGTTGGGCGGGGTGATACTATTCAGCGCCGTGTATGACCGCTGCCCCATCTGGCGCGCACTGACCAATTTCTTGAAAGCAAGACGGGCAAAGGCGTAGATTTGACGACCCTTTGACGAAAAAAACTGCAATTTCACAATCATGGGATTGCTAATTCTGCGGTGAGAGAAAAAATCTCATAACGAACAAAGTTATCGAATCTTCCTTCTCCAGCCAACAATTTCCCCAAAAAACGGCCTGCTCCCGAAACCAGGCCTTGACCGTCTCCCAAGAGACATCTTCGAGCATCAGCACTGGTATTTCCTGCTCATCTATTTACGAAGACGAAACAACCTATCACGGACACTATCAACCCTTGCCCTGCTGAGCCAGGGCCTTTAATGCCTCGGGGTCATTGATAACAAACTCAGTACGGGTAATATCAATCATGCCGTTGTTCGCAAAACGCTGCAAAAATCGGCAGACAACTTCACGCGTTGAGCCAACGCGCGCGGCCATTTCATCGAGGGTTAAATTACGCGCCACCGGACTGTTGTCCGCGGGGGAAATTTCCACCAAAAATCGTGCCAGGCGCCCGGCAACCGGCTGAAAGGCAAGCGTTTCAATAATTTCGCTCGCCAGGGCCATGCGCCGCACCATTAAACGGGATAATTCCCAGGTAATCTGGCCATGCTTTAGTAGAAAAGGCAAAATCTCGCTTCGTTCCCAGAGATAAATGTGTGACGCGCCGACAGCCTCCAGGGAGACCGGCATGGGCATGTCATCGAGAAAAAAAGCCAGTCCCCAGAACACATCCCCACTCTCAAGCCCGGTAACAATCAGATTTCGCCCCTCAACGGACACTTTGTTCGCATTAATTTTGCCATCCCCTAATAGAAACAAGTAAGGCCAGTTATCCCCTTGCTGGACAATAAATTCCCCTTTTCGATAGTGCCTGGTATTGGCAAGCGAACATAAAGACGCCTGTTCAGATTCTTCCAACGAAGCAAAAATCGGGTGGTTGGCAAGCAAAGATTCGAGTGTATGCATGATTATGATTAATTTGCCGGTTCGCATATCGAACAGCAAAATTTCCTCTCTGCTGAATTATATCAAGAAGATTTCTCCTTTGCCTTAAGGCAAAGACTTTGTCACCTATTTATGATACTTTAGTCAAAGAGAAGCAATAATTGTTACGCAAGCCTGTAAAAGTATGGGAACTTATCACGAGAATTCTCAAAGTACTGTACGTCAGAAAACCATATCCTTATGGTGCATTCTGTCACAATTCTTAAGGAGGTTTGTTTTATGTTGCTTTCCACTTCACGACAGGTCCGTCTCGCAGTTGTTTCCCTGATAGTGCTAGCCGCAATTTTGATGATTGTACTAGTGCCCTTTATCAGCTTCGACATGAGCAATCCGATTGTCAAAGCCCAGCAGGTGCGGATTGAAAAGTTCACTGCTGAGGGCAATCCCCAGGCACCCTTGTTGGCTTATACAGTTTGGCTGGTCAGTTTCTTCTTCCCGTTTTGGGGCACAATGTCGATGGTTGCCGGGCTTGCCTTGCTGGTGATTGCCCTGCCGCTATATCGCGGCGAACGCTGGACGCGCGGTTTGGCGCTCCTATGCCTGGCTGTGCCTTCCATCGGCGGCGCATACATGATTGTCCCTTGGATGAACTTCGTCGGCAGCACCCAGGGCGGTTTCCCGCCAGCGGTCATCATCATGATGATTGGCTTGATACCTTACTTCGCATTGCTCCTGGCTGAAAACGTGGAACGCAACCAGAAAGTTGTCGATTTTCTCGTGTTTCTGATGCTGGGCGTCACTGCGGCGGAGAATTTTGCTAATGGACACGCCGCATTCCGCATCTTGTTTGGTCACCCGGCCCGCCCGTTATTCGCCGAAGGTATCGCCATCACTTTCTTTGGCTGGCTGGCGCTCTGGGTGGGTATGGGCTTATGCATTGCTGCCATTTACCTGCTTGGTGAGAAGAAAATATCGGGATGGTATGCCGGCATGATTGGCGGCCTGGTGACGCTGGTTGCCAGCGGGGCAACGCACTATGTTCGTCATGCGACCAATGATTACCTGTATGGCGCGCTGATGGGCTTGAGCATCGTGGTCATGCTGGTTATCCCGTTCTTCAAAAAGCGATTGATTGAAACAAAAGAAAGAGCAAACGCACAAATCCGGAGCACTGCTGCCTCGGATCTGCCTTAAGGCAAAGATTATTTTGTCTTTTTTTTGTGATTATTTTCACTTAGCGATAGTGCAAAGGTCAGTGAACTGACTTTCAAAGCTTCCAAAAAAAGGAGAAAAGAGATGAAACGGTTTTTCCGTGTTCCAGCAGTGTTGATTATTGCCGCTTTGATATTGGGTGCATGCGCGCCTGTATCCACACCGACAAGCGCGCCGGAGCCGAAGCCTGTGGAGCCTACCGAGGTTCCGGCGGTGGCGCCGGTTGAAGTCGAGGAAGAGGCGTCACCTGTCCCTGAGGTTGAGGAGGAGCCTGCCGGGTTGTGGACTCAGGACTACATCACCCAGGTTGCGCCCATCCTGATGATGGATCCTTATTTCCAGATATTCGGGCAGTCGCAGATGGCGGTTCCCTACACGTATGAAAACGCGGTCA
>JAWOIR010000372.1:0-6146 GCA_046484545.1 Anaerolineales bacterium | reverse complement strand
CGCTACCTGTAAAATTTTTCGCTTGCAAATCATAAATCATCAATCCAAAATCAGAAATTACCGTCCGCCTCCCGCGCAGGCACAGGCACAGCCGGCGCAGGCGCAGGCACAACTGCTGCCACCGCTGGAGCCGCCACCGGAGCGCGTAACCGGCGGTGGATTGGTAACGCGCGTCACGCCTTCGGTGAAGTTGCCACCCAAGACCCGGCTGGCAAACGTCTGCGTACCGGTGACGACCGAAGCGGCGAAATCGGCGCCAGGCAGGGACGCGGGTCCGCCACCGCCCATCGGGACGGGCGAGGCAACCTTGCCAATGCCGCCACCCGTGGCCGGGGCGCGATAGACCGGGTCATAACGTCCCCACCAGGTCGGGACGTAAACCGGACCACGGAAAGTGCGTTTGGCGCGGTCGTCGTATTTATCATCAAGCATGGTCCACTCGATGGCTTCCTCGAACAACTGGCTTTGCACTTCGGGGGTATCGGCGGTGGCAATCTGCGCCCAGGCACGCTCGTTGATGGATTTGTAATATTCCAGGGTTTCCTTGCGGCTGAAACCTTTCATTTTCTCGCCAACCGATTTGACCAACGCGACTGTCATGGCTTGCAAGGCTTTGCGGCGCGCGGCTTCTTTCTTTTCCTGGAAGGCGTTCAAAAATTCTTTTTCATATTCGCGCAAGCCATCAGGCAGCGGATTGGCGACCGCCAGTTGCAGCGGGTCGCGTTTGAGAACTTCGGCGGCGTTCTTTTTGATAACGCCGAACAAAACCATGGTCATCACTTTTTCAAGCGGCTGTCCCATCAGGATGGCAGCCTCGACGGCGGTCAGGCCGCGCTTGATGCCGTGTCCCTCAATGGCAATCTTGGGCGGCAGGTATTGTTTCTTGCGCTTGTGTTCGTTCACTGCGCCCAAAATAGGCCCGCCAAAGAAAATCCCGCCAAAACAGCAGAAAAAGAGAAAGCCAAAGATGGCGTCTTCGTCAATCTCTATCGAATCCCAGATGGACGGACGGGTAATCACCCCCTCCGGTACATATTTGGCCGGGAAGGAGGCCCCGAAGGTGTACTGGGTGAAGCCTTTGGCTTCGGCGCACTGCCAGGTGTAAACGATGCGGCCTTCTGCTCCCAGGGCGGCAGTCGGCTCATTGGCGCACGGCCAGCCGCCTTTTGCCAGGTGATAGCGCGGTTCTTCGGGCTGGACTCCCGGTGGCAGGTGGATGCGCACGGTCAGGTTGGTACTGCCTTTAACAAACTTCGCGCCAAACCAGGTCGGTGAGAAGTTCATACTGGCATAATCCGCATCGTTGTCGTCAGGGAACAACATACGCCGAATGGTGCCGACCGTCACGTTGACCGTGCCGCGCTCCCCGGCTCTAATGGCGCGGGAGCCGAGTTCAACCGCAACGCCGTGCGAACCGCTGCCCTGGTAATCGCGTGAAATCGAAACCGGATTGCCATCCACATCGGCCTTGATGGAGGCGTAATCGTAGTGGCCGTTGGGCAGGCCGACATCGACAAAGTCAATTGGGCTGGCTCCGGCGGCATTGGCAAACGTGAAAGCGTATTCCAGGCTCAAGGTGCCGTCCGCGTTGACAAAGACATCCACCACTTCGCGTTCGAGCGTAAAGGAGTAATTTTGCGCCGCCACGCCGGGGGTCAGCCCAAAAGCCAGCACGAGAACAAGCAGGAAAGAGAAAAGTCTTTTTTTCATTGAGGTGTGCCTCCCGTCAAAACATTACCACTTGGGTTCTTCGGTCAATTGATAAGTAGACTCGCAATAAGGACAGGTGACCACTGGTGCGCCCGCCATGATTTTAATGTCATTGGAAGTGATGACGCCGCCACAGGACTGGCACTTCAGCTGTTCGACGCTGGTCTGACCGGGCAGGTCCATCTTCATCGTGACCTGTTGCACGACCTCGGTCTTTTGTCCGCGCATTCCTAGCCAAACCAGAACAATCCCACCAATCAACAGCAATAACCCGACGGCCAAAAAATACACCGCCAGCGGTTTGCCATTCGGCTTGTCCGCCTTCGCCAAAGGATGCGTAAATCATAAAGCCGCCACAAAAAAGCAAGCCCAGCGACAGCAATAAAGAAATTCCCGCGCCGATGAAAGCAAATGTTTTTCCCATAGAAACCTCCAAAAATAAAAACCTATCTATTATTACAGCGCAAGGTTGCATTGCTGCTGCGCATTCACTTCCAGAGATAGTCGAAAAATGGTTGTGCGTGGGGGCGTGCGCCCCCACGCACAACCATTTTCGGGATTTTTCTGGAACTTTTCGCTATAACACTATTAGTGTAGCACTTTGAGAAAAAAGAGACAAATGACTTTTGTCTCTTTTTTGTACGTAATTTTATGGTTTTTGGTTACAAAGGGGTGATTATTTTCCTGTTGGGGGTGGAATACGTACTTGTAAGGCAACGAAGAAATTAATCAACGCCAGCCCGGCCCCCATCAGGAAGACATACTGGAAACCATAGACGCTCCAAATCACCCCGCCAATTAGGGCCGCCGAAATCGAAAAGACATGGTCGATGGTTACAGCAGCGGTCAGGGCCGGCTGGATGTCGCCTGGCTCTTTGGCGATTTTCTTCATATACGTTGCGCGTGCCATGCCGACCGAGAAAATCATCTGGTCAACCAGGAAAGCCACGCACACCACCAGGAAAGCAATATCAGCCGGGAAGATGAACTTGGCAAGGCCATAACCGGCGCAAACCACAATCAGGATGAGAGCCTCGCTCGAAAGCACGAAGCGCTCACCGAATTTATCAATCGACCAGCCGAGCAAGGGCTGGAAGAGAATCCCGATGACGCCGCCGATGGTGAACAGGGTCGCCATAATCTGGGTCGGCTGTTCGAATACCTGTACCAGCACCCAGGGCGCAAAGGTGATGAACAATTGCTTGCGCGCGCCAGAGAGCACGTTCAGGGCATAATACAGTTTGTATTCCTTGTGCAATTGCAGGTAATTGCGCCGTTCGGCCACTTTGGTGGGAGTCATCTGGTAAAGCAGGAAGGCCGCTAAAAGGAAAAAGGCCGCAGCAATGGCAAAGGTAATCTCAAAGGTAAAGCCGAGATAACGGAAGCCGAGAACAACCAGGAAACTGCCCCCGATGGCGGCCGCGTTGCGGATGGCGTTCAACTGCCCCAGGCGGCGTCCGTCCTGACCTTCGCGGGCAAGTTCCATGCCAATGGTAGCGGCGATGGGCATGAACAGGTGGTCGCCCATGCTATAGATGAAAAGCCAGATGACCATCACCCAATAGGCCGGAGAAGCAAAACCAATTAGGAAGGCACCAAGCCCTGCCAGAAGCATTGCGAAGACACCCAGGCGGCGTGAACCGAGAAACCACAGGGCTGCTGAGACAAAAACGACCAGGAATCCCGGCAGTTCGCGCGGGAATTCGAGGAATGAACGCTCGAATCCGCTTAAGGCAAAGCGCTCGTTCAGAAAGTTGTTGAAAATGGCATTCATAATGCTGATTGCCATACCCAGAATCATGGCAGCGCTGGCAAACAGCAGGAGTTCGCGCGAGGATTGTCGGATGCGGGTGAACAGGGCAGACATGCTTGAAAACCTTTCAAGGGGAAATGAAAGGAAATTCTAGCACGTATTCAGGTTTTTATCGTTCGCAGAACCAGACATAAATGGGATGTCGACCGCCCCACGGAAAGGTGGGGGACGAAGCCAAAACGCCCAACTGGAAACTTTCCGGCATGAAAATGAACAGCACATCCTTCAATGTTGCCGTTGCAGGCAGATCGAAGCGCAGCCAGGCATCCACTTTTTGGCCTGGGAAAAGGGTCGGGCCTAGCGCTGTATAGTCCGGATGTCCCTGGCGATGACCGTAGGCTGGATTGAACTCGGTCGCAGCATACAAGGCGCTGAAATGTTTGACCCCCGGCAGGTTGAGATTATCCTGCCCGGTATTTTCGACCTGAACATGAACCCAGAGAAAAACCCGATTCTGGGTCGGCTTGCGCTGGCTGCCGAATTTATTGACATAGCTGTCGGTGATTTCAGCACCCAACATGCTGACTTGCAGATCGTTCCACATGACCAAGTCGCCGGGCACAAAAGGGGTGGGCAAAGGCGTTGGAATGGGCGTCGCTGTCGGCGACGGAACAGGAGCGGGGGTGGGCAGGTCTTTTTGAGCAGGAACGCAGCCTGCAAACAACATCAGGCAAAGCAAAGCGTATATTTTTTTCATGTTCTGTCATCTTTCCAATAAAGTTTCAGGTTGGATTCAAGCATCACCCAAATATACGTTTGGTAGTGGGGAAGGTCTTGCGAATCCTACCAGAAAGCAAAAACAGGCCACGAGGAAAACGATTCGGGATAAATGGCGTTAAGTCGAACAGCCTCCTGTTTTTGCGCCCGTGGACGACACTTCGACTGCGCTGAATGGCTTGTTTACCCGGCCAAAAAATCAAGGATTAGCCGATTGACCTGTTCGGGATAATCGCGTTGTGTCCAGTGCCCGGCATTTTCGATAACTTCCAGACGGGCATTGGGAAGAATACCCGCGGCGCGCCGGGCATACTCCACCGGAACGCCAATGTCTTTTGTGCCGTGAATGAGCAACGCCGGTATTTTTATCTCGCCAAGCCTGGGGGTGTAATTCGTCTTCAAACCCTTCCAGGAGATTTCATCCCGCTGGAAGATGCCAAAGGCTTTTTGCGAATCCAGGTTTTGCATGGCTGCCAGCACTTCATCCACCAACGCATCGGTGCGCGATTCAGGATTGAAGATGATGCTGTTCAGGCTATAACGCGCCGCCCAGCGCGAGCCGCGTGACATGGCCCAGGTCGCGTTTATTATCCAGGGCGTCCTGACCATAAAGTAACTCAGGGCATGGTAAGGGGCCTTGTCCTGAATACCGTAGGAGCCAATCAGGACAAGTCTTTCGACTCTTTCCTGATGTCGAAGCGTATGACCGGTTGCCAGCCCGCCGCCCAGCGAAATGCCAATCAGCGTGGCTTTTTCCAGTTTCCAGGTATCCATTAGTTGCCCAAGCACATCCAGTATTTTCTCGACCGATGCATATCCCGGTTGGAAGGGGCTGCCTCCATAACCGGGATAGTTGGGGGCGTAAATCCGGTATCCAGCCTGGATGAGCGCCGGAATGGTATCGCGCCAAGACAACATGGCATGGTCAGTGCCGCCGCCGTGCAGCAACACAACCGGACGTCCGCTCGTGTCACCGCCTGTGAAATATTGGATTTGCACCTCGTCATGCAGTGTCACGAATTGCTCTTGAAGACCGATTTCAGTTTTCATCTTGTGTTCCTTCAAAAATGACGACATTCTTTGTTAATTGCCTCATGTTATCATGGAAGTCGAACCGAGATGAGAACGATTCGCAGCGAAAGGCGTTAAATCGTATGATGCTTGTCGCGCCCAGGAACATTGGTCAAGCGTATAATTTATCCAACCAACCGGGGTCAAACGTCTCCTGACGTTTGACCCGAAAATCTGGAGATTTTCGAATCCATGAGGCAATCATGAGTCTGCAAGAACAATACAAACGCTGGAAAGAAAACACGCATAAGAAATCTGTTGAGCGATTCCCCGAGCGCAAACCAAAATTCGAGACATCCTCCGGTATCGAACTGCCGCCGGTCTTTTTGCCGGACAGCCCGGCCCCGGCTTACATGGACAAACTCGGTTTCCCCGGCGAATACCCGTTTACGCGCGGAGTCCAGCCGACCATGTACCGCGGACGCTTCTGGACGATGCGCCAGTATGCTGGTTTTTCGACCCCCGCCGAATCGAACAAGCGCTACCGTTATTTGTTAGAAGCGGGCCAGACCGGGCTTTCGGTGGCCTTCGACCTGCCGACCCAAATCGGATACGACGTCGACGACACGATGGCGCTTGGCGAAGTGGGCAAGGTCGGCGTCTCGATTTCGTCGATCGAGGACATGGCGACGCTTTTTGACCAGATTCCGCTCGACAAGGTTTCGACCTCGATGACCATCAACGCCCCGGCGGGGGTGCTGCTGGCGATGTATATTGCGGTCGGAAAGCAGCAGGGTGTAGAACCGAGGGCATTGCGTGGCACCATCCAGAACGATATTTTGAAGGAATATATTGCGCGCGGGACGTATATCTTCCCGCCCGCGCCCTCGATGCG
>JAWOIR010000319.1:0-11253 GCA_046484545.1 Anaerolineales bacterium | reverse complement strand
CCGGCGCGTTCGCCGCAGGCCGCGATGATAACGATATCCACGTCGGCGTAGCGGCTGGTGACTTGCTGCAGGACGGTTTTGCCCGCGCCGAAAGGCCCCGGCACGCAGTAGGTTCCGCCCTGGGCAACCGGGAAGAATGTGTCAATAATGCGTGATTTGGTCACCATCGGCTCGACAGGCTTGAGCCGTTCGGCATAGCAATCAATCGCGCGTTTGACCGGCCACTCGAAGGTCATGTTGAGTGAATAGGTCTGTCCGTTGGAATCCTGTAAAACCGCGATTTCGTCCTGAACGCCGTAATAGCCCGCCGGTTGGATGCTCTGGACGGTGTAGCTGCCGAACAGGTTAAACGGAACCATGATATGGTGGGTAAACGTCCCCTCCGGCACGGTTCCGAGCAGGTCGGCGCGTTCAACGCTGTCACCGGCCTGGGCGGTTGGGGTCCAGGCCCATTGGGTGTCTGCCGGGAGCGGGTCGAGATACAGGCCGGGTTCGAGGAAATAGCCGGTTTGTTGGGCAATTTCGGGCAGCGGATTCTGCAATCCATCGTAAATCCTGCCGAGCAACCCCGGCCCAAGCGTGACGGCCAGCAGTTCGCCGGTAAAGACGACCGGCATCCCGACTTTGATGCCGCGGGTGATTTCAAAAACCTGGGTTTGGACCAGGTCGCCGCGAATGCGGATGACCTCGGCTTTGAGACGGTGGCCGTCAGTTTCGATATAGGCCACCTCGTTGAGGGCGACCGGGCCTTCGACGCGGACGCTAACCATGTTGCCGTTTACGCCAACGACCCTGCCTGTGGTTCTGCTCATAAAATTTCTCCGGTTTCGATGCGATGTTCAACCGCCTGCAACATGGCGGCATAGACGGTGCGATAGCCGGTTTCCCCCTGCGCGCGGGTGAAGACTTCGCGGCGCGCAAGAATTTGCAGTTTAAGGGCGTACGCTGTCAGGTAATTCAGGTCAAAAAAAGAGTTGGTCGCCAGGTTTTCGATGAAAACCCAACGTTCTTTTTCAATCAGCAATTCGGCCTCGAGCGGGTTTTCAGCAGCGAAAGCGACCTGGGCGCTGCGCTGGGCGTCCCAATCTGGTTCGCCGGGGTGCTGGTATTTTTCGGCGGGGCGCTGCACTCGCTGGGCGCGCAGGCGGGCCAGTTCGTTGCGCAGGGCGCGTTCCCATCCATAGTAGCGCGTCAGTAGGGCCGATTTGCTGGCCGGAATGGGGGATTGCCCGTTTTCGGGGATGAAAAGCGTGGCTGAGGCCAGCACCTCGAAATCGTCTTCATTCAGGTGCTGGCGGGCTTTTTGCAGGAATTCTTCCAGTGTGAAGGGGGGTGTCATGCCGACCGGCAGCAATGTAGGCAATGTGGCGGCAAAATAATAATAATTGGTCATAACTACCTGGCCGCTTCAGCGACCAGACCTGCCATGTGTTGATTAAGATAAGCCGAAAGCATTTCGGCGACAGCCTCAGCGGAAAAATCGTAATAGGCTGTTCCGTCTTTTTCCATGATGCGAAAGCCGGCCTTGCTGCCTTTGATGGGTTTGAGTTCCACACCGCCAGTCAATTTTTTGTTGAGATGGACGGCGGCCCAGGCGCGCAGGCTTTCGAGTTCGGATTCGGGCAGCAGTACGGTCAGGTCGTTGCTGTCTTTGTCAGCCCAGGATTCCAGCACAAGCGGGAGCACCCGTTTGAGCGTCGCTTCGTCATAGGCGGCCTGCACCTCGCTGCGGACGGTTTCTGCAAGCAGTTTTTCTATCTCGCCGCGAAAAGCGCGAATAAGCGTGCGCGCGGCCTGTTGCAGGGCGGCTTTGCCGGCGTCTTCGGTGCGTTTGGCCTCCTGCCTGGCCTGTTCGACGATAGCCCGGGCTTCTTTTTCGGCGGCGGCCAGGATTTCCTGGCGGGTGTTTTCGGTCTCTGCCAGCAGGTTGGCTGCTTCGGCTTTGGCCTCGTCCACGGCTTCTCGTTTGATTTTTTCAATTATTTCTTGTACGCGACTATCCATGTGTGCCTCGGAGCGGGAATTTAACGGGCTTCATTATATACCCGTAATGGGGAATTCTGTAGCATTTTTAGCAGACTCTTTAACTCCTGTGAGAGGTCCCCGCATTTTGGGGTGAGTATCAGAGAGTCTGCTTTTCATTTTTGAAATTGGGGCTATAATTAGGTTACATTTTGTCCGATTTCTTCCCGATAAATCTGGGTGAATCGGACTTCGACTATTAGGATTGAGAAGGTGCTGGCATGAATCCATTGAACGAGATTTTGCGACAAACTTTTCGGTTTTCTGCCCGCGATTTGCTTGCCAATCGCGCCGGGGAATTGTCTGCTCGCCAGCAGGCCCGCCAGCAATCGTTGGGAACCAGCCTGAAGATGGGTATCGCTTTCTTTCTCGTGGTGATGCTGGGAAGCCTGGGTTTATTTGCTTTCTTTTCAGTTTCGACAGGCTCATTTGTCGGTTTTGACCACCCGGATACGAAGGTTACGTTTTCGGTTTTGGCTGTGGTGGTTGGGGTGATTATCGTGGCGAGCTTTTTTTCATGGCGAAAACATTTGGCTGCGGCAAAGTCAGGGCAAATACAAAAAGCCGAGGGCGAGGTGAGTCTGGGCAAAATTAACCCGAATTCGGCAAAATTTGAAATTAAAATCGGGCGCGCAAAAATCCGTTTGCTGACAGAAGAACAATTGGGAGCTTTCCAGATTGGCACGGCTTATCGGGTTTTTTATATTCCCGGGCCAATCCCAAAAATCCTTTCTGCGGAAGTCATTGGTACAGAAGATGAAGCAACATTGATAGTGGAAAATGAACCACCGCTTGAGGCGGACACGGAATTACAAGCCCAGAAACGCGGGCGTTTTTCCGTCGCAATTTTGGGGGCGATGGCTTTATGTTTTCCGTTGGTTATGTTTGTGGCTTCAGACTTACCAGGCATCCTGTTTTTCCTGGTGTTTGTTGCGCTTTTTGCAGTTGGGATGCTTTTTGTTGCCTGGGTTGTGCGAAAATAAGCGCGGGCTTTGCATGAAAGAGCGGGGAATTTGGCACTTTGACCAAATTCCCCGCTCTTTTTAAAGGCTTGCTATTTTATTTGACGCGCAGGGCTTCCCAGCCAGCGTATTTGGCGGTTTCGGCCAACTCGGCTTCGATGCGCAGCAACTGGTTGTACTTGGCGACGCGGTCGGAGCGAGCCGGGGCGCCGGTTTTGATTTGGCCCATATTGAGCGCAACCGCCAGGTCGGCGATGGTGCTGTCCTCGGTTTCGCCGGAGCGGTGCGAAGCGACCGTGCGCCAGCCGCTGCGGTGGCAGAGTTCGACGGCTTCGATGGTTTCGGTCAGGGTACCAATCTGGTTGAGTTTGACCAGCAGGGCGTTGGCAGCCTTTTCCTGGATGCCGCGGCGGACACGTTCCGGGTTGGTGACGAGCAGGTCGTCGCCGACAATTTGGAGTTTGTCGCCGAGTTGCTCCACCATCAGTTTCCAGGATTCCCAGTCATCCTGGGCCAGGCCGTCTTCGATGGAGACGATGGGGTACTGGCGCACCCAGTTGGCCCAGAATTCGACCATTTCGGGGCCGGTCAGTTTCTTGCCTTCTTTGCGCAGGTTGTAGGTTTTGGTCTCTTCTTCGTACAGTTCCGAAGCGGCGGGGTCGAGCGCGATGGCGATTTGCTCGCCGCGCCCGGCTTTGAAACCGGCTTTTTCAATGGCTTCGAGGATGACCTCAACGGCTTCGTTGTTGGCCTTGAGGGCCGGGGCGTAACCGCCTTCGTCACCGACCA
Organism: Anaerolineales bacterium; assembly: GCA_046484545.1. Classification (GTDB taxonomy): domain Bacteria; phylum Chloroflexota; class Anaerolineae; order Anaerolineales; family Villigracilaceae; genus UBA8950. The sequence goes on along the minus strand of JAWOIR010000319.1, from coordinate 7,480 downwards.
GGGTGGCGTAGCCCTTGCTCTTCAGGACGGATTTGAGCGCGTGATAAATTTCAGCGCCCCATTGTAAACCCTCAGCGAAGGAAGATGCACCAAAGGGCATGACCATGAATTCCTGAGCGTCGGTGCTTTGCCAGCCGGTGTGCGCGCCGCCGTTGAGGATGTTGAGCATCGGAACGGGCAGGACGTGTGCATACACGCCGCCGATGTAGCGGTAAAGCGGCAGACCCAGAGCGTTGGCGGCAGCCTTTGAAACCGCCAGGCTGACGCCCAGCATGGCATTCGCGCCCAGACTTGATTTGTTAGGGGTTCCGTCCAGGGCGAGCAGTTCCATATCGATGGCTTTTTGCTCGGTGGCGTCCCAGCCGTAGAACGCGTCGCTGATTTGTTCGTTGACGTTTTCGACGGCCTTGCTGACGCCTTTGCCGAGGTAGCGGTCTTTGTCGCCATCACGCAGTTCGAGGGCTTCATGGACGCCGGTCGAAGCGCCGGAGGGAACCGCAGCGCGGCCCCAGGAACCGTCTTCAAGCACGACTTCGACTTCCACCGTCGGGTTGCCGCGCGAGTCAAGAACTTCAAGTGCTGAAATGCTTTCAATTATGGTGCTCATGTGTTTTTCTCCTGAATATCGAAATAAGGGCTATAGGTTGTTGTACGATTTTCAAACGGGAAAACTCCCGTAAAATTGCCCGTCCAAGTATAATCCAGTTTTAGAAAATTTGAGTGGAGAATCATCGTGTCCCGTTTGGAAATTCCGGTCAATGACCCGCGCCCCAGTCTAAATTATCCGCTTACCCCAACCCGCTTGAATAGGATTCTGGTTTCGGTGGCGCGCTGGGTCTTCAAGGGTGTCATGGTGATGGACATTCACGGCCTTGAGAATCTTCCCGGGCAGGGCGCGGCCATCGTGGCATCCAACCATGTCAATAACTTCGATGTTTTTCCGCTGCAACTGGCCCTGCCGCGCCCCCTGTTTTTTATGGGCAAAGCCGAACTATTCCAGATAGGTTTTGTTCATGCTGTTTTTCGTCGAATGGGTGGATTCCCGGTTTATCGCGGGGAGGGTGACGCCTGGGCGCTTGAGCATTCGACCCGCCTCCTGGCTGCCGGACAATTGTTGGCGATGTTCCCCGAAGGGACACGCTCACGCGGACGCGGCCTCGCAGTTGCCAAAACCGGCGCGGCGCGACTGGCAATTGATACCAGCGTCCCGATTGTGACCGTTTCGATAGACGGCAGCCAGCGCTTCTTCAAGCAATTTCCACGGCGCAACCGGGTTCAGGTGGTGATTGCTCCGCCGATTATTCCACAGCCTGGCGAAACGGCTATTTCGCTAACCGACCGGATGATGTACAGCATGGCCGCCAGCCTGCCGCCAGAACTGCGCGGCGTGTATGCGGATAATCCCCCGTTTAGGCTGTAAAAATCCTGGCGTAAAATACCTGCTGTCGTGTTTCTCTTTATTATCAGTAGTTCACGAAACACCTCAGAGAAACCCGATTTTTGGTGTGTGTGGCGGGCCGCAAATGCGCGCCACACACACCAAAAATCGGAAATTCTTTTAACCTTCGTTCTGTGTTTAGGACTTTGTCAACCCGTCGCTTACCTCATCCAGGGCCGCGACCTGCTCTTCGCTTAATCGCCACCCGGCAGCCGCGGCGTTCATCTCGGCCTGGGATGTGTTTTTTGCGCCCGGAATGGGCAGTGTGCCCTTGCAGATGAGCCAGTTGAGCGCGACCTGGGCCGGGCTTTTGCCGCCCACATCCTGGCCGATTTCGGTCATCAGTTTTATCAGCGGTTGGATTTGGCTTAGTTTTTTGCTGTAGCGTCCGCCGCGCACGCCGGGGGGCGGATTTTCGGGAGTGTATTTGCCGGTCAGCAAGCCCATGGCCAGCGGGGAGTAGGCAATCAGGCGAATGCCCAATTCCTGGCAGCGCGCCAGTAGCCCGTTTTTCTCCACGCTGCGATTCAAGAGGTGATATTCGACCTGGTTCGATGCCAGCGGAATGTCGTATTTCGACAGTACGGTCACAGCGCGCTGCATCTGGTTTTTGTTGTAATTCGAGACGCCCACCGCCCGGGCCAACCCGGCTTTGTGGACTTCGGCCAGCCCTTCGGCGTAGGTCTCGATGGGAATCAATGGGCTGGGCCAGTGAATCTGGTACAAATCGACCTGCTCCAAATCGAGCCGTTCCAGGCTGCCTTTCAGGGCTTTGACGACGCTTTTCTTTGTCCAGCGCCAGGGCATCGGAAAGAATTTGGTCGCCACGATAACCGGCGTTTCGGTGTTTTTCAGGAATTGGCCGAGCAGGCGTTCCGAGCGTCCGTTGCCGTATACTTCGGCGGTGTCGACCAGCGAGACCCCATTTTCAAGCGAAACGCGGAATCCTTCTTCGATGTCCGCGTCTGAATAACCTTTGCCGTAATTCCAAACGATTTTATCGCCCCATGCCCATGCGCCCAGGCCGAGTTCTGCTTCGTGCAGGAATTTTGTTGAATCAGGAATGTCTCCCATGTCTGGACTCCGTGTAGCAAAATTTGTCTGCATTCTATCATAGGTTGTCTGGACGATGAATAAAAAGTTCTTGCCGTATTCTCTACCGGACAAACTAATCTTAACAGTAATTTATCACTTGTGCTTGTCATTTCGAGCCGCGTAGCGGGGAGAAATCTTGTGCACAATGAGAAAGATTTCTCGCTGCCGCTCGAAAAGACAAACTAACCCGAAGTTTGCCCGGTGAAGAATTGCCGTAAAAAATGCGGGGGCTTATCACGAGAATTCGCAAAGAACCAATAAAAAAACACTGCCGCCCGTTAGGCGACAGTGTCGTATTTCTTGTGGAGGCGAAGACTTACTCTTCCTTCTTGGCTTCCATTTCGTGTTTGTGGGCTTCGATAATGGGCTGGGCCAGGTGGGCTGGGACGACGTCGTAATGGTCGAATTCCATCGTGAAATAGCCGCGTCCACCGGTCATCGAGCGCAGTTCGGTGGTGTACTTGAGCATTTCGGCCAGCGGCACATGCGCGTTGACAATTGTCTGGCCGCGTTCGGATTCGGTGCCTTGCACACGTCCGCGGCGTGAGTTCATGTCGCCCATCACGTCACCCATGTTGGCGTCGGGAACAATGACACGCACGCTCATGATTGGCTCGAACAGGACCGGCCCGGCCTCATGCACAGCCAGTTTGAAGGCCTCACGTCCGGCGGTTTCAAAGGCCACCGGCTTCGAGTCGACCGGGTGCTCCTTGCCATCGTAAACGATAACCTTGACGTTGCTCATCGGATATCCGGCGTACACGCCTTGTTCCAGGGCAGCGCGGATGCCTTTTTCAATCGGCGGCAGGTACGATTTGGACAGGTTCATGCCAACCAGTTCATCGGTGAATTCAAAGTCACCTTCGGCCAAAGGTTCGATGCGCAGGTGTACTTCGCCGAACTGGCCTGAGCCACCGCTTTGCTTCTTGTGGCGATACTGGGCCGAGGCCTTGCGGGTGATGCCTTCGCGGTAGGGCACTTTCGGCTCATGAGTCAAGATTCCGACCTGGAATTTGGTATGGGCGCGGTTGACGGCAACGTCGATATGCTGGTCGCCCATGCCTTGCAGAATGGTCTGGCGGGTGGAGGCTTCGTTGTACCACGAAAGGGTCATGTCTTCTTCACACAGGCGGGTGAGCACCGTTGAAATCTTGGCAGCGTCAGCCTGGGTTTTGGGGGCAACAGCCACGCGATAGAGCGCTGCCGGGTATTCAGGGATGGGGACGACCAGTGCGCGATTCTTGTCGCTGAGCGAGTCGCCGGTGACGGTTGCGTTCAACTTCGAGACGACTGCAATATCGCCCGCGTGGGCGGTCTTGATGGCGATTTGCTCTTTGCCGCGCTGGACGTGCAAACCAGCCATGCGCTCATCGACGCCCTTGCCTGTGTTCCATAAGTGGCTGTCGGCGGCCATGCTGCCGGAGACGATTTTGAAGTATGTCATTTTGCCCACGAACGGGTCGGCGGTGGTCTTCCAAACGTAGGTAACGGTTGGGCCGCTGCTGCTGGCCGCCAGTTCCTCTTCACCGGCCTTACCCTGGGCCTTGATGGCCGGGCGCTGGGCGGGATTGGGCATCAGGTCAACAACTGCGGAGAGCAGCGGGCCGACACCTTTTTCGTGTCCGGCGGCGGCCACAAAGACCGGAATGAAAGCCCCGGATTGCACAACCCCGCGCAAGCCTTGCAACAATTCTTCCTGGCTCAAGTCGCCGCTATCGAAGAATTTTTCCATCAGGTTGTCGTCACCTTCAGCGGCGGCTTCAACCAGTTCCATGCGGGCTTCTTCGGCAGCATCTTTGTATTCGGCGGGAATTTCGCTGGCGGTCTTGCTGTCTGCGCTATAGGCTTTCATCGAAATCAGGTCAATCACGCCCTGGAAATCGAGTTTTTCGCCCCAGGGTAGTTGCGCCTTGACCAGGCGGGCTTCGTTGGCCTGGGCAAACTGCTCGACGTTTTGGTAGGTCTTCTCGAAATCGGCGTTTTCGCGGTCCATCTTGTTGATTACAACCAGGCGCGGCAGTTGGAAGGCATCGCAATAGCGCCAGGCCATTTCGGTGCCAACCTCGACCCCGGCGACCGAATCGACTAACACGACCGCGCCATCTGCCACGCTCAAGGCTGAAATCATCTCACCGACAAAATCGGTGAAACCGGGCGCGTCCAGGAAGTTAATTTTATGGTCGCGGTATTCGACTGGAATAACGCTTGTGTAGAGTGAAATTGTGCGCCTGATTTCTTCATCATCGTAATCCGAAACCGTTGTTCCATCTTCCACTTTTCCCAGGCGGGTGGTTGCGCCGGTGAAATGCAAAAAAGCCTCCGACATCATCGTTTTCCCGGCGCCGCCATGGGCGACAAGGGCGATATTGCGGAGGTACTCGGTGGTATACTCTTTCATAACAGGGTTATACCTTTCTAAAAATGATTTTTGATGGCAGTTCTCAGATACAAGCAAGCCCGCCAATTTTAAGAGAATAACGGATAATTGTCAAAGTGTGATTCGTCACCTTTTCAGTCACATTAAGTCAGAATTTCGCGTAGTCAATAGTTTTTCTAATAAACGGAGCGTAATATTATGTTCGACGGTTGGCAATATTACTCGGCAGTTTGGCTTTTACTGGTTTTGGCACTGGCGGTTGGGCTGACGCTGTTTTGGCGCAGGCCGCGCCTGCCTGAAATTGTCGCTTTTTGCGTCCTGTTTGTGGCTATTATCGGTCTGTATTTTTACCTGCGACCAGGGCAGAGCATATTAACCGGTGAGGCAGCCCAGGCGCAGGCCATGATTGGACAGGGGACTCCCGTGCTACTCAAGTTCCAATCTCCGTATTGCGTGATTTGCATTGCCCTCAAGCCGACCATTGATGCCATCGAGGATGAATTTATCGGCAGCCTGATTGTCCTGCGTGTGGATGCCCAGGAAGAAGCAGGCCGCCAATTCGCCGAACTTTATGGTTTTCAATACACCCCCACCTTTATTTACTTCGACCCCGGCGGCGTGGAACGCTGGCGCATTATCGGCTCTTTTGATGAACCGCGCCTGCGCCAGGAACTCGCCCTTCCCTGACCCATGTCCCTCCTGCGCCGCCTGGCCTTCGAGGTCTGGTACGTCTTTCGCCGCCCGCCCTGGGATACCGGAATCAGCCCGCCTGAACTGCTCGAATTCCTCCTGCAAAATCCGGCGGGCCGCGCGCTTGACCTGGGCTGCGGTACGGGAACCAATGCCATCGCGCTGGCCGAGTGCGGCTGGCAGGTGGTTGGCGTTGATTTTTCCGGCGTAGCCATCCGGCGCGCCCGCCGTAAAGCCCGCGCCGCCAACCTGCCAATCCACTTTTTGGTGGACGACGTCACCCGTTTGCCGGCCCTGGACGACCCCTTCGACCTGATTCTGGACATTGGCTGTTTCCACGCGCTCGCTGCCGACGCCCGGCCCGCCTATCTGGAGACGATTGGCCGTCTCTTGGCCCCAGGCGGGACCTGGCTGCTGTACGCCATGCGCCGCAGCGCGGAGGCCGAATCCGCCTTCGGCCTGACCGAGGACAATATAGCGGAAATCAGTTCCCGGCTGCGTCTGAATCGCCGCGAAGACGGTTCGGACCCAACCGGACGCCTTTCGTCGTGGTTCTGGTTCGGCCGCAGGTAAAAGTCCCCATTTTACACCCCATGCACATTCTTTTCCTTTTTCTCGATGGCGTCGGCCTGGGTGTCGACGACCCAACGCGCAATCCTTTTGCGCGGGCGCACATGCCTACGTTGACTCGATTGCTTGGCGGGCGGCGCTTGCTGGCCGAGGCCGCGCCTTTTTCCGGCCCGCAGGCCGACCTGCTCAGCCTGGATGCCTGCCTGGGGGTCTCTGGTTTGCCGCAATCGGCCACCGGACAGGCAGTTTTGCTGACAGGTGAAAATGTGCCAGCTGCGCTCGGTTATCACTACGGCCCCAAGCCCAACCCGGAGGTGGCTCGTTTTTTGCGCGATGGCGGCTTGTTCGGCAGGCTGGCACAGGCGGGTAAGCGGGTCGCCTTGTTAAATGCTTATCCGCCGCGTTATTTTTCGGCGATTGAATCCGGAAGGCGCATGTATTCGGCCATTCCGTTGGCGCTTTCGCAGGCGGGTGTACCATTTTTTACAGATGCGGATTTATACGCCGGGCGGGCGATTTCAGCCGATTTTACCGGCCAGGGCTGGCACGACCATCTTAACCTGAGCGATGCGCCCGTGCTTGCGCCGGAACAGGCCGGGCGACGGCTGGCGCACCTGTCCGCGCGTTTTGATTTTTCCTTCTTTGAGTATTGGATGAGCGATTATGCCGGGCATGGGCAGGATATGCCCACCGCCCTGGCCCTGCTAGAACAATTCGACGCCGTGCTGGACGGCCTGTGCGCCGAATGGGATATGTCCCGCGATTTGCTCATCCTGACCTCCGACCATGGCAACCTGGAAGATTTGTCCACCCGCCGCCATACGGACAACCCCGTGCCCTTGCTGCTGGCGGGCAACCCTGCCGCCCGATATGCTTTCACCGGGCTGGAAAGCATTACCGGTGTGGCTGGCAAAATCTCTCAACTTCTGCGGGGATATTAGACAAAACCTGTCCAGAATGGTATTATCAGTACTTCAAGAAAGTTGGAAGAATTTCCGATTTTTGGTGTGTGTAGCGGGCCCGCTACACACATCAAAAATCGGGCTCCTTGCAAAATATTCGTATCTACTGATTATCTTCTTCAAGAAAGGAGAAAGACAATGCCAGCAAAGACGATATTTATCTTTTTGTTGCTGTTCCTGCTTGCGGCTTGCGGTGCGCCCGCAACGGAACTAGCGCCCCCTGCGCCTGCCGCGGCCAATTCGCCAACAGCCCAGCCTGAAGCCGTCGCGCCAACTACTGAATCCGACCCCGAACCGGAAACACAGGCTGCCGAAGCAACTTCACAGCCTGAGTTGGTTTATCGCGGC
>JAWOIR010000293.1:0-4452 GCA_046484545.1 Anaerolineales bacterium | reverse complement strand
GACCTGGCGACGGCTTTCCACAGTTTCTATCACGCTGTGCCCGTCCTGCAAGCGGACGACTCGTCCGTATTGGCAGCGCGCTTGCAATTGGTGGCCGCCTCGCGCCAGGTGCTGACCAACGCCCTGCGCTTGCTCGCCATCCGCGCCCCGGAAGTAATGTAAGGCCCGGGCACATGGGCAGGCTCGTAACGGATAGGGTGATTCCCGTCTCTTGGGTAAGTGTCTTTATCTTTCAAATTTGTTTGCCAGCCTGTAAGAAAATCAATTTATAATCATACTGCTCCTTCATGTTGGAGCACAAAATCACCTGACCCCAGGGAATGCAATGCCCCCCATGAAACCGCGTCGAGAAGATATCAAAACCGAAATAGACAGAACCTTGCAATCCCTTGAGACTGAAGCACAAACAATCGTCAGTATCAGGATTATTTTGCATACCAATCTGGACAGGGGCCGGGTGGAACACTTCATCGGCAGCGACATCCGCCGTGTCGGCGATTATGTGCGGCGCGTGTTGGAACATTACGTCCGCTTGCATCCACATATCCAGGCTGTGCAGAAGGATAGAACCGACGAAGTATGGCAGCCCCTGTTCAAGCATTTGCAAGCCTGGGCCTATAACTTTTTGCTCAGGAAGAACTTCGTGCCGGGTCTTTCAACCAGCGCGATTGCCGAAGAATGCGCAACCGAAGCCGCGCTGCGCATCCTGGACGCCCATTTCCCCTACGATACAGAATTTGACCCCTGGGCGCACACAACGGTGACCATGACCTGTTTCCGTTTTTTCCGGGACGGCACCAAGAAATCGGCCATTCCCCCGCAAAACCTGGTCGAACTGGACGAGAAACTTCCCAGCCTTGAAGACAGTGACTTTAAGAATCAGGATGACCGCAACGACCTGCTGCAGGCCATGTCTGCTTTGTCTGATGCCCGCCGCCAGGTTATTCAACTTCATTACCTCGACGATGTGCCATTGCCAGAAATCGCCAGCCTGCTGGGCAAGAGTGCCGGGGCGATTCACAGCCTGCACTTTAATGCGCTGCAAGATTTACGGAAGATTTTGAGCAAGAACAGGGATAAACCTTAATGGACACACAGCGGTTCGATGATGAAAAAAGAGCAAAGGCCAGCCAAAAACTGGCCTCTGATTTGGCGGGATTCACTTCCGAAGATTTGTTTATTACACAAGAAGACAATGAAATGCTATCTCTCCTGATAGACGAATCCTTAAAAGGCGTGGATATAAAAACGCAATATCCCGATTCCTATCGCAGGCTGCTCAGTAACCCCGAACTGAGACAGATGTTTCTCGATACATTGGAATCGCTTGAAGCGCAGAAAGAAGGCCGTCTGGAACCTTTCCCGGTTGCTGAAAAATCGAGCCTGGCATTCCTGAAAGACAAGACTCCCCGAACTGATGAAAGCCAGCAGTCCGAACAGGCATCCTGGCAAATCAGCCTGCAAAGAACCATCCAGCAATTACAAAATATTTTTTCTCCACCCCAACTGGCTTATCGCGCTGATGCAAGTTTGTTTGATGATAGTTGGTTTACCGTGTTGCGAGAAGAAATTGAGTTGGGCGGTTCCAGTTACTCGATATTGCTCGAATGCGGCATCTCCGAAGAAACCGACGAAGCGCTTTCTGCTTCCCTGAACATCGCAATGACTTTGGAATCGACTGCTTCGCAGGGGTCTCCCATTTATGCCACCTTGCACTGGGGCAAGTACACCGAAATGCTGACCATTGCTGAAGAAGGACGTGCAAGGTTCCCGGACATCCCCTTTTCAGCCACCTTTGACCAACAAAACCAGGAAATCACATCTGACCTCGACCTGGTCCTGGCAATCAAACCTGATTAACCGCCATGCCGGATGACCATGCCCTGCACTCCTACCTGAACCTGGCAAACGACGTATTTTTGGGGAAAATCCACGCCGACGCGTTAGACCGGGCAACCCGCCAACTGCCACCGTTAAACGAAAATTTACTCGAACAATTAGCCCAGGCCGCCGAAGATACGGCTCTGCTTTCCCCGCGCCGCGCCTGGACGATTGCCCTGCTGGCCGACAGCGCCGCACGTGACCGTGACTTGCGCCTGCAATCGCGTGCGGCCTGGCACCTGGGGCGAGTCTACAACCATTGGGGGCAACCCGGAAAAGTTTCCGAAGCCATCCAGCGCGCCCGCCGGGGTTTTGAATCCCTGAAGGAAACGCCCTGGCTGGCGGCCTGCGATTGGCAACTCAATCACCTCGCCTGGACAAAACCCAACTTTGCCGAAGCCGCCAGTCGGCTTGAATCTGCGCTGGCGATTTTGGCGCAGTCCGAACTGGAAGATTTTGCCCAGCAGTGCCGCTTATCGCTTTCCTATGCCCAAATCCTGTGCGGAAATTTTGTGGCCGCCCAGGAAAATCTTACCCTTTGTAAAGAAATTTTCAGCACCCGGCAAGACCCCCTCAACCTGGCGCGTTGCTGGCTGAACGAAGCCAGTTACCAGCGTCGACAGGGGAATTTTGAAGACGCCTATGCCAAACTTCAGCAAGCCCTGAACGTTTTTCAACAACACCATGCCCCGCTGGACGTGGCAAAAACCCAATACCAGCAAGGTCTTTGGTACTTTCTCTCCGGGAACGATTATGACCAGGCAACGGCTTGCTTTGAACAGGCTTCGGCTGTTTTCTCGGCCCAGGAGATGGATTTGTGGACAGCGGTCTGTGAAAATGGGCTGGCCCAAATTAATATCCAGCGCGGCAGCCTGCCGCAGGCCTTGCGCGAACTCCAGCGCGCGCGTCCCGTTTTTGCGACGCACGGCGCATCCGGCATGATGGCCGACAATCACAACGACAGCGGCCAGCTCGAACTGCTGATGGGCAATCTCGACAAAAGCCTGGGGCACTTTCAACAGGCGGGAGAAATCTACGACAGCCTGGGTTTTGAATACGCCGCCGCCAATGCGCTTGCCAATCGTGGCAATGTTTCTGCGCTTCTTGGGGATTACCAGAACGCCCTGAACGACCTCGAACTGGCCCAAAAGCGTTTCCAAAACTTGGACAATCCCTTTGGGATGGCGGGCTGTGAGCTTTATTTATCCCGTATCTGGACGGATTTGAATCAGTATCCAGCGGCGCACGAACATCTGGATAAGGCTAAAACGTTGTTTGAGCAAATCCAGCAAACGGCTATGCTGGGGCTGGTGCACAACCAGCGGGCCTTGATTCTCTCTTTGGAAGACCGCTTTGACGAGGCCGCTGCCGCGCTGGATGCTGCCCTGGAAATTTCCCAGGCTTCCGGTCTGGCTCCGCAAATTGCCCTCGCCGAACGACGGTTGGGAGAAATGCTCACCCGCGCTGGTGGCTTGTCCCGGGCCTTTGCCTTGCTGACCAGCGCCGAAGCCAAATTCCGGCAAATGGGTATGAGTATCGAGCAGGCCGCCAGTCTGGCCTCGCTGGGCAATTGCCACTTACAAGCCTCCAGCCCGGAAAACGCCGAGGCCTCCTTCCACGCAGCCCTGACCCTGTGCCAGGGAATCATGCCGGAAATTGAAAGCCGCTGTCACGCCGGGCTGGCAGCCCTGGCTGAAGAGCGCAATCACCAGGCCCAGGCGCTTGCCCATTACCGTAAAGCCATGCAGACCATAGCCAGATTGCGGCATAGTTTCTGGCAGCCAGCCCTGGCCGGTTCTTACCTGCGCACGGTTAAGGACACATTGGACAAGGCCATCCAACTGGCGGCCAACCAGCGAGCCGCGCAAGAGACCCTGTTTTTCATCGAAAGCAGCAAAGCGCAAACACTATCCCGGCTGCTCTCCGCTGATACTTTCGCGCCCACTGCCGAGAGACCCGCTGAAATTGAGTTCTTAGGACATAAAATTCAGGAATTACAGGCCCAAATACGTGCCATCTATAACCCAAGTCCCTGGTCGCGGTCTGCCGGTGACATCAAAGCCCTGCAAGCCAGGCTGATTGAAGCGGCCCAAACCTATGACAAACGCCTGGCCGAACTGGAGCGGCAATCTGCCGGCCCCCTGTCAGTTTCTGCGCCTGAATTTGCGCTGGCGCGTTTCCGCAAGGAAGCGGAGGCACGCTTGGGTAAATCCTGGCTGGCGCTCGATTATTACCTGACCGGGCGAAGCATCATCGTCAGCCTGGTGACATCGGACAGTTTGGAAGTTTTTGAGACAGGAATTCCGGCCCGGGTACGCATGGCATTGGATGTCTGTGTCCGCAGTCATCGCGGTGCGTTGGATATTTCCCCTGGCGATATGAAAGCCCTCGGCCTGGTCTTGCTTCCGGGCCGAATCCAGGCTTATCTCACCTCCCCCGATACCCCGCTGGTGATTTGCCCGCATCGGGATTTGCACAGCGTCCCCTGGGCGGCCTTGCAGCCTGAATGGGATTCTCGCCATCTGGTCGAACTCTGTGTCCCCAGGCTGGCCCCCTCCCTTCATTTGTTGG
>JAWOIR010000241.1:0-4560 GCA_046484545.1 Anaerolineales bacterium | reverse complement strand
GATGTCGAAGGGGACGCTGTCCGCACGGCGCGCGCTATCGGCATCTCATTTGGCAGCGACGATTAAAATCAGAATGCCGCCCACAAGGGGCGGCACTCGGTTTCGGCGCTATGGCTTCCTTTATCGTGCGAGGAGGGATGCCATAGCGCCACGTTGGATACTTTTACTGTCCATTTTAGACATCACCTCCTCCTTTCTATAGGATGGCAAGTGAATAAATTGTTAAATCTGCAATGATAGATAAATTATACCCCATCAAATTTGGACGTCAATAGGCCGATTTGGATTTTAACCGAACTGTAAGTTTTCGTGAGACTCTCAAAAGCCATCAGAGAGGTACTGCCAGCGAAAAATGGGCATACTCTGGCTAACTTTTACCGCCTTGGGTTCTTTAGAAATTCCTGTGATACGTCCTTCTTCACGGCAAAATATCAGAGAACCTCCACTTTTTGGAGCCCACTATGGAAAAACACCCCAATCGATTATGGCTGCTTGCCTTTGCCCTGGGCTGGTCTTTTGACCTGCTTTTCTGGAACCTGGCAGCGCCCGGCGTTTCCTTCCCGCTCTTCACTATCCTGACTCTGGCCGGCGGAATGGGCCTGCTCTGGAAAAACAACATCCGCCCGGCACGCGAGACCTGGTATCTTCTGCTGGCGATTGGCTTTTTCTCGATTTTTACCTTTATCCGCCTCGAACCGCTGACCGCCTTCCTCGGCTACAGCCTGACCCTGGTCTTGCTGGCCGTCCTGACGCTGACCTATCAATCCGGGCGTTGGCCGCTCTACAGCCTGGCCGACTATATCGCCGGGTTTTTCCGCCTGCTCTTCGGTCTGATTGCCGAACCGCTCATCTTCCAGTCACGGGCCGCCAAAGCCAGGGTCGAGGCTGAAGAGCAAGGCGAAGCGCAACCCAAACGCGCCTCCGCCTTCTGGCCGGTCGCGCGCGGATTGCTCTTTGCAATTCCAGTGCTGGCCTTCTTCACCGTCCTGCTGGCCTCCGCCGACCGGGTCTTTGCCCAACACATCGAAAAACTCGTCGAACTCTTCAGCCTCGAACGCCTGCCCGAATATATTTTCCGCCTGATTTACATCACCATCCTGGCCTATGCGCTGGCGGGTATCTTCCTGCACGCCGCCAAGCCTGGCCAGGATGAAAAACTCATCGGCCTCGAAAAACCGCTCATCCCGGCCTTCCTCGGCTTTACTGAAGCAACCATCGTGCTCGGCAGTGTCCTGTTACTTTTTACCAGTTTCGTCATCATCCAGATTCAATATCTGTTCGGCGGCCTGCAAAACATCAACATCGAAGGTTACACCTACGCCGATTACGCCCGCAACGGCTTCGGCGAACTGGTCACGGTGGCCTTTTTCAGCCTGCTCCTCTTTCTCGGCCTGAGTGCCATCACCCGCCGCGACCAGGGCAACCAGCGACAGGTCTTCTCCGGGTTGGGCATTTTCCTGGTGGCAATGGTCGGTGTCATGCTCGTCTCGGCCTTCCAGCGCCTGGTCTTGTACGAAATGGCCTATGGCTTCACCCGTTTGCGCACCTATACCCATGTCTTCATCATCTGGCTTGGCCTGCTGCTGCTTGCCACCATCATCCTTGAACTGCGCAACCGCCAGCGCGCCTTCGGCCTGGCTGCCATCATCGCCTCGCTCGGATTTGCCGCCACGCTCTCGTTGATGAACGTGGACGGATTCATCGTCCGACAAAACGTTGCCCGCCACTTGCAGGGGGATAGGCTGGATGTCGGCTACCTGGCCTCGCTCTCCACCGACGCCGTCCCCGCGCTGGCAGGCTTTTACCAATCCCCGGCCACAGACGCCGCCACCCGTGACCGGGTCGGCGCAGCCCTGGCCTGTTTCAACGCTGAAAACACCCAGCCTGGCGATTGGCGTTCCTTTCACATCTCACGCTTCCGCGCCGGACAACTGCTGACCGCGTTACAACTCAGCGCCTACAAAACAGATGGTTTGTCCGGATATAACACAGTAGTTACCCCGCTCGGCGAAGACTACCCGTGCCACTCCACCATCCGCGATTAGCCCTCCCCCAAATTTCCTGCCCTAGCCTAAATCGTCTCTTTTCAGGTAGAATACCCTTTGCGCGGATTTCAACCCATTCGTGCAAAGAGAAAACTATGAACAAACCTCCTTCACAAATGATTTCTTCGTACAAAAAACGCCAGCAAATGGGCCCGTTTCTGGTTGGCGGCCTGGCAGTTTTACTGATTGCTATCGGCATTGTTGTACTGATACTCTGGCTGACCGGCTCCGGCGCACCCAGTTTTGAGTTCAACTTTTTTGCCACCGAAACCCCAACGCCGACCAACACCCCCACCAATACGCCGACCAGCACGCCGACCAACACCCCAACGGAGACGCCCACCCCAACCGTTACCTTTACACCGACCCCTTCAGCGCCTTTTGAATATATCGTTGAGGATGGCGAATATCTCTTCGCGATTATCGAAAAATTCAACCTGGGCGACGATGGCTTGCAGTTAATTATTCTGCTTAATCCCTACAATGCCGCCACTGGCGAGGGCATTGACCCCAACACGCTGATTGTTTCTGTCGGACAGAGAATCATGGTCCCGAACCCTGGCATGGCGCTGCCAACCTCCACCCCGGTGCCGCTGGATACCTTGCGGCGCGGCACATTGATTGAGTACAGGGTGCAATCAGGCGATACAATTGCGGCAATTGCGCTCAAGTTCAACTCGTTATCCGATGAAATTCTCAAAGAGAACAATATTGATAACGTCAACCTGATTTTCATCGGGCAGGTCTTGAGAATCCCGGTCAACCTGGTGACACCGGTACCGACCCTTGCGCCCACCGTAACCCTGGCGGCAACAGTAACACCCTCGGAGTAAAAATTCCCCAGGCATTGCACTGGACAAAATGACCCATGTCGGGTAAAATTCCCGCCCGTTGTAATTGGAAAGATTTTTTGGAGGAAGTCCCTTGGCTAATATTAAGTCACAAATCAAACGTAATCGCCAGAATGAAAAACGCCGCCTGCGCAACCGCGTGGTGCGTGGTACTTACCGCGCAGCGGTTCGCGACGCACGCACTGCCATCCACTCTGGTGATGCAGATGCCTCGAAGGAAGCCGTCCTGGCTGCCATCAGCCGCCTGGACAGGGCTGCCCAGAAGGGTGTCATTCACAAGAACAATGCAGCCCGTCGTAAGAGCCGCCTGATGAAAGCGCTTGCGGCCGTCGAAACCAAGTAAGCCCCGGCTTGTTGACCTGTGTGCATTCAAGCGGGAGCGCCCCAAGCGGCGCTCCCGCTTTTGCGCTTGCTATGCCTTTCCGTCCTGGTCGTAAATTGCGTTTTTTATAAAACCAGGAAGGCACACAATTTTTGACCACAGGCATTAGTGAAGAAGGTCGCATTTTGGGTATGAGCGTGTGCACACTCATACCCAAAATGCGGAGACTTATATAATTTCAATATTTTACCGAGGTGATGCCATGTTTGAACAAGAACAACAACTAATAGCCGAAAAAATCAACGCTTATTGCGCGTCCAATGATATTCCGGTTTTGCCGCTGAAGTGGATGCCGATTCCCTTTAGCGGTGAGTGGGGCATTAGCACCTCGTTTTTTGCCACCGCTGCCGCCGAAGCCAAAGCCGGAAAAAGCAAGGGGACGCCGGTTCCGGCCCGGGCACAGGAATTGGCCGAGGCGGTGCTGGAGGCCCTCGGCGCGCAGTCCGGTATCAGTCACGGCGAAGCGGTCAAGGGATATTTGAACCTGTACTTCCCGACAGCGGAGGTGGCCCGCCGGGTGGTGGATACGGTTCTGGCGGACGGTGAAAAATTCGGGGCCGGTCGTCCCAAAAATGAGCGGGTGATGGTGGAATATGCCCAGCCGAACACCCATCACTCCTTTCACATCGGGCATTACCGCAACACGATTTTGGGCGAAGCCCTGGCGCGGATTGTGCAGTTTGCCGGGTTCGAGACCATCCGCGCTTCGTACCCCGGCGATTTGGGGCTGGGCGTGATTACGGTCTTGTGGGCTTACGACAAGTTCTATCGCGGCCAGGAACCGAGTGACATTCATCAGCGCGGGCAGTGGCTTTTGAAGATTTACGTCGAGGCGACCAACCTGCTGACAGAAAAAGAAGGCGAAACGCCAGAAGAAAAAGCCCAACGCGAGGCGTACGATGCCGAGCGGCGCGAGATGTACCGCAAATGGGACACGGGCGACCCGGCAGTGCGCCAATTGTGGCTGGAGACGCGTGAATGGAGCATGGAAGAATTACGCGACATCTTGGAAATGATGGATGTCAAAATTGATGTCTGGTTTTTCGAGAGCGAAGTGGATGAACCCTCGAAAAAGATTGTCGATGAACTGATTGCGAAGGGAATTGCTGAAGATGAGCGCCCAACTGGCCCGGTGATTGTCAAAATTGATGAAAAACTTGGCCTGGCGAAGGAAAAATACCGCGTGGCAGTGATTTTGCGCTCGGATGGCACATCGCTCTACCTGACCAAGGATTTGGCCCTGGCTGAACAGAAATTCGACGAATATCAGGTTGACCGTTCC